>JABMRW010000010.1 GCA_013202445.1 Deltaproteobacteria bacterium
CGGGCACAGCGGTAGTATTCATCAACCAGCTAAGAGAAAAGGTTGGTATCATCTTTGGTAATCCAGAGGTGACACCGGGGGGCAGGGCTCTCAAATTCTACAGCTCGGTAAGGATAGACCTGCGGCGCATTGAGGCCATCAAGCAGGGAGACAAAACTATAGGCAACCTTGTCAGGGCCAAGGTGGTTAAAAATAAGACTGCCCCCCCCTTCCGAATTGCTCAGTTTGACATCATGTTTGACCACGGCATAAGCAAGGAGGGCAATATCTTAGACCTTGGTGTAGAGCTGGGGCTAGTAAAAAAGAGCGGCGCTTTCTTCTCCTATGGTGACATTCGTCTGGGGCAAGGTAGGGAAAATGCCAAACACTACCTAAGCCAAAATCCCGAGTCTGCCCAGGAGATTGAGCAGCAGGTTAGAGCCTCAGCCAACACCGACCATAATAATTCTGCTTAACACCACTCTAAACGGAACAGGTTAATAAGCGGATAGTTAAGGCTGGGGCTTTAAGCTTCGGCCTTTTGTTTTGGAAAGGGACTAGATGAAAAAGGTCACCGCCATTCATAGCGGCAAGCGAGGCAAGCGGGTCAATATATACTTAAACGAAAAGTTTGCCTTCAGCCTGGAAGCCGAGGTAGCCCTCAAAGAGGGCTTAAAGGCAGAGAAGGCGCTCTCTGAAGACGAGATTGAGGCGCTAAAAAAAGCCGACCTCTTCCAGCGCTGCCTCAACGCCGCCTTCCGCTTCCTCAGCTACCGCCCGCGCAGCGAAGCCGAGCTAAGACAGCGCCTCCAACGGCGCGGCTTCGACGGCGATAACGTGGCGGCGGTACTGGCCAGGCTAAAGGAACGGGGGCTGGCGGATGACCTGGCCTTTGCCCAATTCTGGAAAGACAACCGCCAGTCATTTAGTCCCCGCAGCCAGTGGCTCACCCGGCTGGAACTCAGGCAAAAAGGTATTGCCCAAGAAATCATTGACCGGGTAGCCGCTCAGGTCGACGACGAAGACTGTGCCTACCGGGCGGCGGTGAGCAAAGCTCGCCGTCTCTCCACGGCTGACTACGAAAACTTTAGCCGCCGGTTAGGCGAATATCTCAAACGCCGCGGTTTTAGCTACGGGTTAATCAAGCCAACGGTGGAACGGGTGTGGCAGGAGCGTGGGGTGGAATGTAATAGTGGAATGTAATAAGTGAAAGGGAGGAGAAAATGGGAATAGTAGGAACAACAACTTCATATTTAGCCATCTTCTTCATTTTCGTCATCGGTGTCGTCTTCGGCGGCATGGCCACCTTCCTCTTCAGGAGGATAATGGTAAACCGCCAGCTCCGCATTGCCCAGCGCAAAGCGGCCAAGGTCGTAGCTGAGGCCACCGCGGAGTACAAGAAAACCCTTGACGAAGCCAAAAAGGAAGCCGACAAAATCAAGGCAGGCGCCGACGCCGAATACAAGGAACGGCGGGGGGAACTACAGCGCCAGGAAAGCCGCGTTTCGCAAAAGCTGGAATCACTGGAGCGCAAGATAGAAGGCGTGGAGCAGCGCGAGCGCAACCTGACCAACAAGGAAAAGGAGATGGAGTCCATCCACAGCGGCCTGGAGGAGGTCAGGGACAAGCAGCTAAAGCAGCTGGAGCTGATTTCGGGCATGTCCACCGAAGAGGCAAAACAAAACCTGCTCGATGCCGTAGAGGGCGAACTGCAGGATGAGCACTCGCGGCGCCTCCGGGAATGGGAGATCAAGCTAAAAGAGGAAGCCGATAAGAAATCTCAGGAGATTCTAGCCATAGCCATCCAGCGCAGCGCCTCGGATGTGGTATCGGAAACCACGGTATCCACCGTGCCTTTGCCCAGTGACGAAATGAAGGGCCGGCTCATCGGCCGGGAGGGGCGCAATATCCGAGCTCTGGAGCAGGCCACCGGGGTTGACCTGATAGTTGACGATACCCCGGAAGCGGTGACCCTCTCCAGCTTCGACCCGGTACGGCGGGAGATAGCCCGCCTGGCTTTAACCAAGCTCATCCTCGATGGCCGCATCCACCCCGCCCGCATCGAGGAGGTGGTAAACAAGACCAAGGAGGAGGTAGATGCGGCTATCTTCACCGCCGGAGAGCAGGCCGCCTACCAGGTAGGGGTGCAGGCACTGCGTCCCGAGCTAATCAAGCTGCTGGGCCGCCTCAAGTACCGCACCAGCTACGGACAGAACGTGTTAAACCACTCCATTGAATCCGCCCACCTGGCCGGCATGATTGCCGGGGAGCTGGGGGCCAATGTTGCTTTAGCCAAGAAAGCGGGACTGCTCCACGATATCGGCAAAGCGGTAGACCGGGAGGTAGAAGGCGCCCACGCCCCCCTCGGCGCCGAGCTGGTCAAGCAATGGGATAAATCCCCGGAGGTTGTCCAGGGCATCGCCGAACACCACTTCGAAACTGACTCTACCAGCATCTGGGGCTTCATCGTCGCCGCCGCCGATGCCATCAGCGGCGCCCGCCCCGGCGCCCGGCGCGAGTCTCTGGAACACTACCTCAAGCGGCTGAAGGCGCTGGAAGACATCTCCAACAGCTTCAATGGGGTGGAAAAATCCTACGCCATTCAGGCCGGCCGTGAGGTCCGCATCCTGGTCAAGCCCGAAGAGATTGACGACCTGGGGGCGATGAGGCTGGCCCGGGACATCGTCAAGAAGATAGAAGATAGCCTGCAGTACCCGGGGCAGATAAAGGTCACCGTGCTCAGGGAGACCAGGGCGGTAGATTATGCCAAATAACTCCCCATGTAAACTTCGCTTCGCTCGTTTCCACGGGGGCCCCAGAGTCTAAAACGACAAATCTGGAAATCCGGGGCCCCCGGGAAAACGGAGTTTTTCTGGGGCAAGTGAAAGAGGAATAATCAGTGCTGATACTGGCCATAGGCGATGTAATCGGTAAGCCGGGCAGGAAAGCTTTAAACCAGCTTTTGCCCGGCCTCCGCCGGCAATACGGCATAGACCTGATTATAGTCAACGGCGAAAACGCCGCCGGCGGCATCGGGCTGACCCTGGCTACGGCCCGGGAGATACTGGACGCCGGCGCCGACGTGCTGACATCGGGTAACCACATCTGGATGCACCGGGAAATTTACCCCTACCTGGATAGTGAAATGCCCATCCTGCGCCCGTTAAACTACCCCGCCGGCGTGCCCGGCCGGGGGCATTTAGTCATCGGCAAGGTAGCCGTGGTCAATCTACTCGGCCGGGTCTTCATCGGCGATTTTGACTGCCCCTTCCATGCCGTTGACAAACTTCTGGCCCAGTTAGAGCAAAAAATCATCATAGTTGACTTCCACGCCGAGGCCACCTCGGAAAAGGTAGCCCTAGGAAGGTATCTGGACGGGCGGGTCAGCGCCGTGCTCGGTACCCACACCCACGTCGGCACCACCGACGCCCAGATTCTCCCCGGCGGCACCGCCTATGTCAGCGATATCGGCATGACCGGCCCCCTGGATTCAGTCATCGGTGACGACGCCGATGCGGCCATTCAGCGCTTCCTGACCAGTATGCCCCACCGCCTGTCGGTGGGCAAGGGCAAAGCCGCCCTAAACGGCATACTGGTAGAGGTGGACGAAGATACCGGCAAGGCGCTGAGCATAGAGCGAATCTACCGGGAGGTAGAATAAGCGGTGGGGCAGGCCGACCTCCACATCCACTCCACCGCCTCCGATGGTCGGCTCACCCCGGCCGAGGTGGTAAAGGAGGCGGCGAGGCAGGGCCTAAAATTTATCGCCCTGGCCGACCACGACACCGTCGACGGGATTGCCCCGGCTAAAGCGGCGGCAAAAAGCTTTCCCGGGCTAAAGGTAATACCCGGTGTTGAAATCAGCACCGATATCCCCCAGGGCGAAGCCCACGTCCTCGGCTATTTTATAGACTATGCCAGCCGGGAACTGGAGGAAAAACTGGACCTGTTCCGCAACTCCCGGCTCAAGCGGGCTCAGGGGATGGTGGCCAAGCTGGACAAGCTGGACATCCACCTGGACTGGCCGAGGGTGCAGCAGATAGCCGGCTCAAGCGTTATGGGGCGTCCCCATATCGCCCTGGCCATGCTGGAAAAGGGCTATATAGACTCTTTTAAGCAGGCCTTCACCGACTATATCGGCCACGACGGCCCCGCCTACGTAGAGCGGGAAAAGATAACCCCCGCCGAGGCGGTGGCGCTAATCATCAAAGCCCGGGGACTGGCGGTGCTGGCCCACCCCTTCACCATCAACGAGCCGGAAGCGATGATTATAGAACTAAAGGCGGCCGACCTGGCCGGCATAGAAGCCTATTATAATAACTACACCGCCGAAGAGGTCAGCCGTCTGGTGGCTATAGCCAGAAAACACAATCTTATTGCCACCGGTGGCAGCGACTATCACGGCCTGGACTCCAGCGAGACAGCTATCGGCGGCATTGATTTACCGCTGGCATCGGTGGAAAAACTCATAGCTAAAGCCAAAAAGATAAACCCGGGGCTTAATTTTTAAGGGGAGCTTATGGCTATTGCCTTTATCCTGCTGCTGGTGAGCGCCTACCTCGTAGGCTCAATACCAACCGCCTACATCGTAGGCCGGTGGCGGCGGGGCATAGATATCAGGAAGTACGGCAGCGGCAACGTCGGCGCCTCCAACCTGCTCAGGTCATCGGGCAAATGGCTGGCCACTGTGGTCACTATCGCTGATCTGGGCAAGGGCATATTAATGGTTTGGGCGGCTCTCGCCGCCGGCCTGGATATAAACCAGCAGGTAGCCATTGGCCTGGCGACGATTATCGGCCATAACTGGCCGGTATTTCTACGCTTCAACGGCGGCCGGGGGGTGTTAACCACTGTGGGCGTCGCCTTCTTCCTGCCCCTGGCCAACGGCCCGCTGGTGCCCTGGCCACTGATTATCTCTCTCTCACTGGCCGCAATCTTTACCTTCGGCTTCCACAACCTGGCGGTAGGCACCATCGCCGGCATGACCGCCTTGCCTCTGGTCAGCTGGACAGCCGGTGAGCCGTTAGCGCTGACCCTTGGCTTTTCAGCCATGTTTTTATTGATGGTTATCCGGCGGCTGACGGCGCCCAAGACCTCGCTTACCGCCTCGGTATCCACCGGGGAGCTGTTAATAAACCGATTACTTCTCGATAGAGACATAAAGGACAAGGAAGCCTGGATATACCGCAAACCGGCCCAACCCACCCCAAAAAAGGAGAAGGGGTGACCCCCCATGAAATGCGCCCATCATCCTGATGTAGAAACCAATTTAAGGTGCGGCAAGTGCGATAAGCCGATATGCCCCAAATGCATGGTGCAGACACCGGTGGGCGCCCGCTGCCGCGATTGCGCCGGGCTGGATAAACTGCCCACCTTCAGCGTTTCCACCAGATATTATCTAATAGCCTCCGGGACGGCGCTGGGCATGGCCATCGCCTGCGGCGCCGCCTGGGGACTAATTGCATGGCTGGTGCCAATGTTCTTCTTCAACCTGCTGCTGGCGGCGGCAGCGGGCTACGCTATCGGGGAGGTAACCAGTCTGGCGGTCAACCGCAAGCGGGGCACGGGGCTGGCTGTGGTCGGTGGTATTGCCGTCGCCATAAGCTACGCCGTTACCTTTCTCTTCCCCGGTGGGCTTCCTATTGGAATATTTAGTATAATTTATCATATAATAGCAGTGGGACTGGGTATCTTTATCGCCGTAACCCGGTTACGCTAGAAATTTTTTAAGTCCGGTTGGATCTAGATAGGAGATATTATGTCAGCGGATAGCTTTATGCCAGGAACGCCTCTCTTTTACGCACTGTTCTGGGGGGTATTCTTAATAACCCTCGGGCTACTAGCCTACCGCCTCAGGCAGCTCTGGCAGTACATGTTCCTGGGGCAGAAGGAAACCGGCAAGAAAAGCTTGATCAGACAGACGTGGGATACGATTGTCTACGTCATCAGCCAGCTCTGCCAGCTCAAGAACTTCCGGATTAAGGACTGGGCGCCGTTGGGTCATGCCCTGATGGTGTGGGGATTCTTTGTCTCCGTCGTTTTCTATTTCTTTTTCATCATCTTAACCGAGGGCTTCGGCCTGATGGCCCTGGAGGAGACCCAGTTTTATTTTTACTCGGTCTGGGTAATGGACTTCATGGCGGTCTTCATCTTCGTAGGTGCCGCCTGGGGTATTATCCGGCGCTATATCATCAGGCCCGAACGGCTCCAGGGGGAACAGACCACCGAGGCCATGATTATCCTCCTGTCCGTGCTCACCCACCCGGTGACGTATGTATTTGAAATAGGCGCCAAGATTACGCTGGGACACGCGCCGGCGGGGCTGGGGCATACCCTTCTGCCCCCGGTAAGCGCCTGGATAAGCAACGTGTTCACCGCAGGTGCGGGCACCGAGGGCTGGTACCTCGGCTTCCTCTGGGCGCACTGGCTTACCGTGGTCTTCGTTATGGCAATCATCCCTTACACCCGGTACCTGCACGTCATCGCCTCCATATTCAACGGCATCCTGCGCAACCAGCCCCGCACTGTCCTCAAGCCCATTGACCTGGAGACGGCGGAATCCTTCGGTGTCAATACTATTGACCAGCTTACCTGGAAACAGAACTTGGACCTGTACGCCTGCGTGGTCTGCGGCAACTGCCAGGAGCTTTGTCCGGCTAACATCAGCGGAAAACAACTTAACCCCAAGAAGCTGATACAGGACCTCAAGAACCATCTCCTCAAGGTAGGCCCCGAACTGGTGGCGGCCAAAGCTAAAGGAGAACCGGCCCCGGCCAACCCCAATGTTGCTCTGGCGGACAATGTCATCCTGCTGGATGAAATCTGGGCGTGCACTACCTGTGGCGCCTGTGATGAAGTCTGCCCGGTGTGGGTAGACCACATTGACAAAATAGTAGACCTGAGGCGAAACCTGGTGATGGAGCAGTCGTCAATGCCGGAAACAGCCGAAGGAGCGCTGAAAAGCATTGAGGCCAGGGGCCACCCCTGGCGCGGCACCACCCTTTCGCGGACGGACTGGGCGGAGGGGCTGGATGTCAAGGTTCTGGCCGATGACCAGGATGTAGATATCCTCTTCTGGGTCGGTTGCACCGAGGCCCTGGAGGAAAGGAGCACCAAGGTGGCTCAGGCGGTGGCTAAGCTACTGAAGCTGGCCGGGGTTAATTTCGGCATCCTGGGGGCGGAGGAGAGTTGCTGCGGCGAGCCGGCCCGGCGCCTGGGCAACGAATACCTCTTCCAGATGCAGGCGGCCAAAAACATTGAAATACTAAAGAACTACGGGGTTAAGCGGATAGTCACCGCCTGCCCCCATTGCTATAACACCATAAAGAACGAGTATCCCCAGTTCGGCGGTAATTTCGAGGTCATCCACCACACCGAGCTTTTCGCCCAGCTAATCAAAGAGGGTAAGCTCAAGCTTAATAAGGTCATGAATGAGCAGGTGACCTACCACGACGCCTGCTACCTGGGACGATATAACGATATCTACCAGCAGCCGCGGCAGATTATAAAAACCGTCCCCGGCATCAAGATGGCGGAGATGGAAAGGAACCGGCGGCGGGGGTTCTGCTGTGGAGGTGGGGGTGGGCATATGTGGCTGGAGGAGCAAGAGGGCAACCGCATCAACGAGATGCGCACCGAGCAGGCGCTGGAAACCAAAGCCCAAACCGTAATTACCGCCTGCCCCTTCTGCCTGCAGATGTTTGAAGACGGCATCAAGGCTAAAGCCGCTGAAGAACAGCTTAAGGTGACGGATATCGCCGAGCTTTTGGCCGCCCGGATAGAAGAATAAAGCTTAGGGCAAAGAAATGGCTGAAAGCTATAAGGTCAGCGTCAAGTTAATAAGCCAGAAAGGCAATTGTGAGGCGGGGCACAGGGTCGGCGATGAGTGGCTTGTCGATGAAAAAACACCGGAAGGCCTGTGTATTTTCGCCTTCGGTTCCCTGCTGCCCTTCATAACGCCGCTGATGTTCGGCGGCTCGTTCCCCTGGGAAAAAGACCCGGACGTGGCCACTGTCGCCTGCCCGGACGCCGATAACCCGGTGGTCTTTGAAATTCGCCGCCTGCACGACTAACGCAAAAGCTAAGCATCGCCGTATTTCTCACGGAGCTTACGCCGCAGGGTTTTGCCGGTGGATGTCTTGGGCAATTCCCCGATGACCATAATTATTGATGTGGGCCGCTTGAAGCCGGCCAGGCGGGGCCGGCAAAAATCAATGATTTCCGCTTCGGTGGCGGCCTCTCCCTTTTTGAGTCTGACTATCGCCCTGACCTGCTGCCCCCACTCCTCATCCTTAACCCCAATCACCACCACCTCCTCGATTTTGGGGTGGGTGGAGAGGACACTCTCCACCTCGTCGGGGCCGATGTTCTCTCCACCCCTGACGATGACATCGTCGCCCCGCCCGGTAAGGTAGATATAGCCCTCCTCGTCTTTATAGCCCAGGTCGCCGGTGCGGTACCAGCCGTCGGCGGTAAAGGCCTTCTCCGTCCTCTCCTCGTCCTTCCAGTAGCCCTTCATTATCCTCGGCCCGCGGACGACGATTTCCCCCATCTGCCCGGCGGGCAACTCTTTTCCTTTTTCGTCCCGCACCTGGATTTCCACATCTTCCAAGGGCAGGCCGATAGAAGTGGCCAGCCGCTTTAATTTCTTCTCTTTTTCCGCCTCGGTCTCCCGGCCGGTGATTACCTGGTCTTCGGCCCTCAAGGCGGCAATAGTTGAAGAGGTCTCCGTCCCGCCGAAGGCGTTTATCAACGCCCGCCCCGGAAAGCGCTCAATAGTTTTCTTTAATACCTCGTAGGGACAGGCGGCGGCGCCGTAGGTTATCACCCGCACGCTGGAAAGATCGTATTTAGCAAAGTCGGGGTACTCCACGATGCGCTTGAGCATGGTCGGCACTACCATCACCCGGGTGGCTTTCTCCCGCTGCACCGTCTCGAACCATTCTTTTTCGTCAAACTGCCGCATCAGGGCGATGCTCCGGCCGCCGTAGATACCAGCCATCAGCGCCTGCATCCCGGCCACGTGATAGAGGGGCATGACCAGGACATTGGTTTCCGGGGGGGCTTCCATATCCGGGGGATCGACATTGCTCAGCACGTAGGAACTGTAGGCGTTGTTGTCCTGCGGCACCCCCTTGGGAAAGCCGGTGGTGCCGGCGGTAAAGATAAGCACGGCGATATCCTCGTCCTGGAGCTCGGCAAAGGTCTTATCCTCGGCCGAACCGGAGGCGATAAGCTCATCGTAGATTTCCATCCCATCGTGCTTACCACCGATAACAACGAAACGCTTTACCGAGGGCAGCTGTGAGCGGATGCCATGGACCATATCGGCGTAGCGGCTGCCGACAAAGAGGACTTTGGGCTCGGCTTTATTGACCAGGTAGACCATCTCTTCCTGCTGGATGCGGAAGTTCATGGGCACAAAGATACCCCCCACCTTCAGGGTAGCAAAGCAGGCCTCGATATACTCATTGCAGTTGACCTCAAGGATAGCAGCGCGTTCCCCCTTCCCCAGGCCCAATTTATTCAGCGAATCGGCCAAGCGGTTTACCCGCTCCTTGAGCTGGGCGTAGCTATACCGCCTGCCCTCAAAGGCGATGGCGGTTCTCTCCGGAACCAGCATAGCTGATAGGTCAAGAAATTCAGTTATAACCATTCTGCCACTCCTAATCTACTATTTTACCATTCCTCTAACCCGCTCCACTATCCGGGTCATTGTCTCACCGGCCTTAGCATTAATCAGGACGTCCGCCTCTCTGTCCATGGGGGTGGAGCTGAGGTTAACGATAACCAGCCTGGCTCCGGCCTGGACGGCGTAGATGGGCATATAGGCGGCGGGATAGACGACCAGGGTCGAACCGATCACGATAAACAGGTCGCAGCCGGACGAGCGGTTGGAAGCCTCGGTCAGCACGTCATAGGGCAGCTGCTCGCCGAAAAGGACAGCGTTGGGTTTGAGCATTCCGTGACAGGCCTCGCAGTCGGGAATTTCCTCACCCTTATCCAGCCGGAGCTTAATCTGCTCAAAGGGATAGAGCTGGCCGCAGCCCAGGCATACCGCCTGCTGCATATTACCGTGGAGCTCAAAGACCTTGCCGGCAGGCACCCCCGCCTTCTGGTGAAGATGGTCTATATTCTGAGTGATAACGCAGTCCAGCCGGCCCATTTCGTCCAGCTCGGCGACAGCGTAGTGGGCGAGGTTGGGCTCAGCCAGAGTAGTGAGGTGCCCCTCCCCCAACATCCGCCACTGCTTCCTTCGGGACTCAGGGTCGGAAACGAACTTCTGATAGGTAAAGTCATCGGGGTCAAACCGGCTCCAGATACCGCCGGGACTGCGGAAGTCGGGAATCCCAGACTCGGTACTGATACCGGCGCCGGTAAAGACCACCAGCTTTTTGGCGTTGATAATCAGTTCGGCTACCTCTTGGGCAAGCGCATCCAGGCTATCTTCGGCCACGATTTCCCCCTATCTCAATTATATAACGGAGCCAGCCAGCCGGGCTTCAAGCTCCAGCCCCTGCTCCAGGCTCAGGTCAAGCCCCCTGACAACAGCCTGCTTGGCACCAGCTACGGCCGCGGGGTCAAAGCCGGCAATCTTTTTAGCCAGCCGCTCGGCTTCGGCCATTAGCTCTTTCCGGGGCACCACCCGGTTGACCAGCTTTAAGCGTTTAGCCTCGTCGGCCTTGAGCCAGCGCCCGGAGAGCAGTACCTCCAGCGCTCTAGCCCCGCCGATGACTCGGGGCAGGGTCTGGCTGCCGCCGGCGGCCGGGATTATCCCCAGCTGCGGCTCAGGTAACCCGAACTGGGCGTCGTCTGAAGCCAGCCTGATGTCACAGCAGAGGGCTATCTCTATCCCCGAACCCAGCACATAGCCGTGCAGGGCGGCGATGAGCGGCTGGGGCAGGCTCAGGAAAAGCCCCCAGACATCCCTCTCCCAGCGCACCTGCCGGGCGATAAGGGGAGAGGGGGCGGCAAGAAATTCGGTCAGGTCGGCGCCGGCGCAGAAGGCCCTTTCCCCGGCCCCCTGAAATATAGCAACCTTAACCTCGGCGTCATCCCTGATGGCGCCCAGCACCTGGTAGAGCTCGTCCCTCATCTTCAGGTTATAGACGTTTAAGGCCTGAGGGCGGTTGAGGGTGACATAGGCGATGTCAGCCTGCTTTTGGTAGATAATTGTTTCAAAATCACTCATTTGCTTTAAATTACTTGTCTTTCTTCCCCACCCCGTTTTATATCTTTTCCCGCCCAACCCCCAAATCATTTTAATTATTTAAGGGAACCCTATCCCCTTAATCCCCTTCCCCTTGCCAAGGGGAAGGGGAATTGTTTTTTTGGAAGAGGGGCTGGTGCCCCTCTTAAACACCCCATTTTTACCTCCCCTTATCCCCCCACCTTTACACCTATTGCCCCTTGAACTTCGGCTTTCTTTTCTCTAAGAAGGCGTTGATACCCTCCGTTCTATCGGCGGTGGTGTGGAGCAAGAAGTAGAGGTCAGCCTCAAGGCGGAGCCCCTGCTCCAGCGTTAAATCCAGCCCCTTATTTACCGCCTCCTTGATAAACCTGAGGGCAACCGGCCCCTTGGCGGCTATATCTTTGGCCAGGGCTTCGACTTCAGTCATCAGCCCCTCTGACGGCACTGTCTTACTCACCAGCCCGATTTCAAGGGCTTCTTCAGCAGTGATAGCCTCGGCGGTAAGAATCATCTCCAGGGCTTTACCCCGCCCCACAATGCGCGGCAGCCGCTGGGTGCCCCCGCCAGCAGGGATAAACCCCTTAGCCACCTCGGGAAAGCCGAATTTTGCCCTATCCGAGGCCAGCCTTATGTCACAGCTCAAGGCCAGCTCCAGCCCCGGCCCCAGGGCATCGCCATTTACGGCGGCGATAACCGGCTTTTCGATAGCGGCTACAGCATTAGCAGCACTATAAACGGTGCCCATTTCCTCCACCCCGCCGCCCTCACAGAAGGCTTTATCCCCCACCCCGCTAAGGATAACGACATAAACCGTCTCGTCCTGATTTATCCGGCGGCAGACCTCTGCCAGCTCCTGGGCCAGCTCCAGGTTGAGGCGGTTACCGGCTTCAGGGCGGTTGAGGGTTATAGAGGCGACGTGGTCTTTAGTTGTGTAAATAATGGTGGAATAAGACATAGCTTGCTTTCTCCGCCCCCCAATCTTAACCAACGCTTAGACTGGCGTCAAGGTATAAAACCGGCAAATATCATTAAGGCAGCACCGGGGGCAGAGGGTGCGGCGGCAGACATTCTTACCCTGGCAGACCAGCAGGGCGTGGTATTCGTTAAACATTTCGGTGTCAGGCGGCAGGTGCTCCATGAAAAACGCCTGATAGCCGGCATAGCTATCTTTCTCCGGAGTCAAGCCGATACGGCTGAGGATGCGGCGGGTATAGGCATCAATGACAAAGACGGGCTTACCGGCGGCATAAAGCAATATGGAATCGGCGGTCTCCCGCCCGACGCCGTGGACGGAAAGCAGCTGCTGGCGCAGGTCATCGGTATCAACAGCAAATAGGCGGTTCAGGTCATCATCGTAGTGGTTACCCAGCCAGAAGGCGAAGGACTTGAGCTTGAGCGCCTTGGCGTTATAGTAACCGCAGGGGTGAACCAGCTTGGCCAGCCGGGGGAGTTGAAGCCGTCGCAGCTTAGTTGGCGACAGCGCCCCGGCTCGCTTTAGATTGGCGATAGCCTTCTCCACGTTGCCCCAGGCGGCGGACTGGGTAAGGATAGCCCCCACTATCACCTCAAAAGGCTCTTCCGCCGGCCACCAGTGCTGCGGGCCGAAGCGGCTCAAAAGGCGGCGGTAGATATCGGTTAAGGCTCGCCCTAGTGATTGGTCGTCCATTTAGGTGTTTTGGCGTCAGCGGCTAAATCGTATCCCGGGATATAGGGCTTGATATCTATTACCGGCGTGCCGTCAATAGCGTCAAGCCCCTTAACTTTGAGGATGTTACCCCGCCGCTCCAGAAGCCGCACCGTAGCCTGCCCCACCGGATTGGGGCGGCTGGGCGAGCGGGTGGCGAACCGGCCCACCAGGGGCAGCTCCGGCTTGCCCATAGGGTGGACTTTGAGCTTGAGTTTCCGTCCGGGGGTAAGCTGGTGCATCCAGTAAAGGACGATGAGGTGAGAGAACTCGTCCAGGCCGTCCAGGGCTTCGGCCAGACGGCTATCAATGACGATATCGGAAACGACTTCACTCCAGCCGTGCCTTACCGGTTGCTTGACGTCGTTCCTGACGATACCGATGGCCTCCAGGTTCATACCGGACGGTTGCTCAGCCATTTCCGTGACCTGCGCCTTGCCTATTGACCAAAAGAGGCCGTCGGTTACAAACAGCCCCTTAAGCGTTGATAAGCCTGGTTACATCGTTTCCAGCACCAGGGGGGTGAGAGTTAACAGCTTCTGGGCAATCAGGGGGTACTTGGCGATAAAGAGCAGTTCGTCTTCAACCAGAGGCTTATGCGATTGAACATTGGCGTATCTCACCAGCTCCAGAATATCACCAGCTTCCTCTCTGGTGCCAAAAGAAACGTTCATCTTGCCCATCAGGTGCCGGAAGCCGGCTATGCCGCTATACTGGCCGGAAATAATCTCCCGGCCCGTCTCCACGAACTTAGGTTTACCCCGCCCCAGCTCCTTGTAGCTGTAAAGCTCATAGTTTTCCGGGTCTTTGAGAACGCCGTCAGCGTGAATGCCGGAGGCATGGGCGAAAGCGTTGGCCCCCACGCCGGGCTGGTTCATAGGGATGGGCACATCAAAGGCATAGCTGGCGAACTCGGCTATCTTGGCCGCCACCGCCAGCTTTATCGGGTTACCCAGCTGATAATTCTTGGCGAAGCTCTTGGATTTATTCATCGCCAATACGGTAGCCACCAGGTCGGCATTGCCGGCCCTTTCCCCGATGCCGTTGACGGTGGTATTGATATAGGCATCCTGACCGCCGTCAACCGCCCCTTTGGCCCCGGCCAGAGAATTAGCCACCGCCATCCCCAGGTCACCGTGACAATGCACCTCAAGAGCTATGCCCACATTCTCCGCCAGCGCTTTCATCGAGTCATAGATGGTGAAGGGGTTATCATAGCCCAGGGTATCGCAGTAGCGCAGTCTGGCCGCCCCGTGTTCCTTGGCCGCCAGCCCGAACTTAACCAGAAAACCCAGTTCAGTTCTTGAACCGTCCTCGGCATTAACCCCGATGCTCTCGGCACCCATAGCCTTGGCGGCATCAACAGCGTCGGTCATATCTTTTATGATATCGTCCTCGGTTTTCTTGCCCCGGAACTTGCCCTTCAGCATCTGCTCTGAGGTTGAAATAGACACGTTGAGATGCTTGATATTGGGGACATACTTAAAAGCCGTCTTAACATCCTCAACGACAGCCCTTATCCACCCCCCCAGGCGGATGGGTTTAAGCACCCCCATCTTCGCCAGCTCCAGGTTAGCCTCCAGGTAGCGCACCTCGTGCCGGGTAGTCGGAAAGCCGAACTCGGACTGGAAGACCCCCATCTCATTGAGGTAGATGTTTATCATGGTTTTTTCCAGCTTGGACAGGCCAAGCCTGGCGGTCTGCACCCCGTCACGGTTGGTGACATCGAGCAAATAAATCTTTGGCGTTTGTTCCTTCTTAGTCATTTTCCCACCTCGGTCTGATAAATTGGCAGGACTGATAATAGCACAGTTTCATATCCTTAGCAAGTAGTTTAAACCACTGCTCTTGGCTGAATTTCTATGCTAAAATTAGATAGTCGGGTTGCTACTGTCAAATAAGGTGGTAACTATGGGAGAACTGGGACTGGCCCTTGACCTTATCATCGTCTTAGCCGTGGCTATAGCCGGAGGCATACTGGCCCGCTGGCTGAGACTGCCCATCATTATAGGCTATCTGGTAGGGGGCATTGCTGTCGGTCCCTACGGCTTCAGCTTAGTTCACGACCTGGAGACAATCAATACCCTGGCCACCATCGGGGTAATCCTGCTCCTGTTCACCCTGGGTCTTCAGTTCTCCTTAAGCGAACTCAAGCGAATTGGCAAGGTAGCCGTTTTAGGCGGCATAGCCCAGATACTGCTCACGGCGGCGGTGGGCTTAGCTGTGGGCAAGCTGCTGGGCTGGGAGACCTTTCAAGCCATCTTCTTTGGCTTCCTCATTGCCCTCAGCAGCACCATGATCGTGCTCAAAACCCTTATGGAACGGGGGGAGCTTGACTCCGGGCACGGTCGGGTAATGATTGGCATTCTGCTGGTGCAGGACTTAAGCCTGGTGCCGCTGATGATAATCCTGCCGGCGATAGGCGGAACCGGCGGGGAACTATGGTTACCCATGGGAATAGCCATCCTCAAAGCGGTGCTCTTCATCGGGGTGATGCTGGTCTTAAGTATATGGGGACTGCCCTGGCTGCTGAGGCGGGTGGCCGGAGTGCGCTCCCGCGAACTCTTTCTGCTGACGGTAGTCGCCCTGTGTTTAGCGGCCGCTTTCGGGGCCTACTTCTTCGGCTTATCGGCGGCGGTCGGGGCTTTCATTGCCGGCCTGTTAATCAGCCAGTCCGCCTTTGCCCGCCAGGCTATTGCCGATATTGTCCCCCTGCGCGATATCTTCGGCGCCCTCTTCTTTGTCTCCCTGGGCATGCTGGCCAACCCCAATTTCGTCATGGCCAACGGGACGGCGCTGGCGGCGACAGTAGCGGTCATAATAGTGGCCAAATTTATAATCTGCGCGGCTGTTGCCTGGTTCTTCGGCTACAGCCACAAGACCGCCCTATTTGTCGGCCTGGGGCTCATCCAGATAGGGGAGTTCAGCTTCGTCCTGGCGGGGATGGGCACTCAAGCCGGCATCATTTCCTCCTATCTTTACTCCCTGACCGTGACCAGCGCCATCATCACCATGCTGCTGACCCCCTTTGCCCTGAGCTTTGCCTCCTTCCTCTACCGCCGCCTCAGCCAGGGAAAAAGATTTAGCCGGTTGGTAACCAGACGTCCCGACCCGGGCGGGCCGAGCCCGCGATGGGAGCTATCGGGACACGCCGTAATCTGCGGCCACGGCCGGGTTGGCAGCAGCCTGGCACGGGTTCTGGAGCGGCGCAATCTTTCCTGCCTGGTGATTGACCTCGACCCCCAGGTCATCTCGGCGCTGCGCGCCAGGGAGATTCCCTGCATCTACGGGGATGCCGGCAACCCCGAGATACTGGCCCACGCCCAGCTAGATAAGGCGCGTGTCCTTATCTGCACCTTCCCCGATTTTATCAGTGTAGAACTGGCCACCAGAAACGCCCTACGCATCAACCCCAAGCTGGATATTGTCGCCCGGGTCCACCGTGATGTTGATGCCGAACTGCTCAAAGGCATCGGTGTCTCGGAGATAGTGCGCCCCGAGTTTGAGGTCGGGCTGGAGATAACCCGCCACACCCTGCACCGGTTCGGCGTCTCCGGCCCTGAGATTCGGCTTATCTTGAGCGGGCTCAGGGAGGGTAAGGTAGTATAAATTTGAGGCAAGCTTGTGATATACTTTGAGCCAAAGTCAGGTGAAAGATGGATAAAATAAAGGTTGGAATTATCAATGTTACCGGATATGCCGGCGTCGAGCTGGCCAGATTACTCTCCCAGCATCCCCAGGTAGAGCTGGCTTCAGTCACCGGTCGCAGCGCCGCCGGGCAAAGCTTAAGCGAGGTCTTCCCCCACCTGGCCGGCATTGACCTGACCATTAAAGCCAAGCTGGGGGATGTGGAACTGGCCTTTTCGGCCATGCCCCATAAGGAGAGCGCCGAAGAGATCATACCCCTGCTGGAGAAGGGTATCAAGGTGGTCGATATCAGCGCCGATTTCAGACTGAAAGACGCCTCGGAATACCAGCAATGGTACGGCCTTAACCACCCCGCCCCCCAGCTACTGGCTCAAGCGGTATACGGGCTCCCCGAGCTGCACCGCGCCCAGATTGCTCCGGCGCAGCTGGTAGCCAACCCCGGCTGCTACCCCACCGGGGCCATTCTGGCGCTGGCGCCGGCGGTGAAGGCGAAACTGATTGGACCGGATATAATTGTTGACAGTAAGTCCGGCGTATCCGGGGCCGGCCGTACCTTGAGCCTGGCCACGCACTACTCGGAAGCCAACGAGGACACCACCGCCTACGCCCTGGAGGGACACCGCCACCTGCCCGAGATTACCCAGGAGCTAAAGCTGCTTAACCCGGGACAGTCACCATCGGTAACCTTCGTCCCCCATCTTATACCGATGACCCGGGGAATCTTAACCACCGCCTACGCCAATTTAACATCGGGCAAGTTGAAAGCAGAGGAATTGAGAAAGCTCTATCTGGACTTCAATAAAGACGAACCCTTTGTCCGGGTAGCCGACTCCCCACCCCACACCAAGCAGACCTGGGGCTCTAACCTATGCCTGGTCTACCCCACCGTTGACCAGCGTACGGGCAGACTGGTGGTTATCAGCGTTATTGATAACCTGGTCAAGGGAGCCGCCGGCCAGGCCATCCAGAACATGAACCTGATGCTCGGCCTGCCGGAGACTATGGGGCTGGAGGCTCTGCCCGTCTACCCCTGATTCCCCACCCCACCCCCAAATAAAAAATCCCCCTCCTCCCGGACAGAGAAGAGGGGGATTAACTTTATCGCTAGCTGATTATACGACGATAAACAGCGGGCACATCACCAGGGTAACCGTGGCCAGCAGCTTGACCAGCACGTGCAATGAAGGCCCGGCGGTGTCTTTAAGCGGGTCGCCCACGGTATCGCCGACCACCGCCGCCTGGTGGGCGAAGCTCCCCTTGCCAATAACGTTGCCCTCGTCATCTTTAAGCTGGCCGTCCTCGATCATCTTCTTGGCGTTATCCCAGGCGCCGCCGCCGTTGTTCATATAGGAAGCCATCATGATACCGCCGATAGTGCCCACCATCAGCACCGCGGCCACCGCCATGGCAGCGTCATAGCCGGGGATGAAGCGGAAGACAACGCCGATGATAATCGGCCCCAGCACCGCCAGTAGACCGGGGGCAATCATTTCCCTTAATCCCGCGCGGGTGGTAATGTCCACCGCCCGGGCATAGTCGGGCTTACTGGTACCGGCCAGAATCCCGGGGTCGGCCCGGAACTGGCGGCGGACTTCCTCGATAATCTTGGAGGCGGTCCTGCCCACCGCCTTGATGGCCCAGGAGCTGAAGAGATAGACAATCATCACCGCCAGCAGGGCGCCGACGAAGACCTCGATACGGGCAATGTCTACGATATTATACAGACCGCTCTCGCCGTACTTGATGAAGGAAACCCGGTCCAGGTAGGCCTGGAAGAGAAGGAAGGCGGCCAGACCGGCCGAAACCATGGCGTAGCCCTTGGTCAGGGCCTTGGTGGTGTTGCCCACGGCATCCAGGCGGTCGGTCACCTTGCGGACTTCGGGTCCGGCGCCGGCCATCTCGTTGATGCCGTTGGCGTTATCGGTGATGGGGCCGAAGGTATCCATAGACAGAACGTAAGGGCAGGTCATCAGCATCCCCATGGTAGCCGCGGCCGTGCCAAAGGCGCCGTGAACACCGCTCATATCGCCCATCCAGAAGGAGAGCAAGAGGGAGATACCGATAACCAGGGCGGTGGCCAGGGTAGTTTCAAAGCCCACCGCCGTACCCATGATAATATTGGTAGCCGGGCCGGTCTTGGAGGCCTCGGCGATACTGCGCACCGGCTTGAAGCGCGACTCGGTGTAATACTGGGTGACAAAGATAATGACCACGCTGGCGGCAATGCCAACAACGCCGGCGCCGAAGAGCCACCAGTTATCCAGCATGAAGTGGACGGTGACCGCCATGCCGACCACCGATAGGGCGATAGCCACGAAATAGCCGCGGTTAAGGGCTTTCATGGCGCTCTCATTTTCTTTAGCTCGCACGAAGAAGATACCTATCATGCTGGCTATCATGCCGAAGCCGCGGACGCAGAGAGGGAACAGTATCCAGGCGATGTTGCCGGTAGCCGCATAAGCGGCGATACCCAGTATCATGGCGCCGATATTCTCGGCGGCCGTGGATTCAAAGAGGTCGGCGCCACGGCCGGCGCAGTCGCCGACGTTATCACCGACCAGGTCAGCGATAACCGCCGGGTTACGCGGGTCGTCCTCGGGTATACCGGCCTCAATTTTACCCACCAGGTCAGCCCCCACATCGGCGGCTTTGGTATAGATGCCGCC
>JABMRW010000076.1 GCA_013202445.1 Deltaproteobacteria bacterium
ATATTCTTACTGAAGACAACTTACAGGAGCTGGTGAAGTTGACTAATGAGGAGTTGTGCCAATCCTGTAGTGAGAATAGAGAAAGGTTAGAGCTTATTCAGGCTCAAATCGAAGAAATAGATAGCAGGCTGAGCAAGCTCTACGATGCCATAGAGACTGGGGAGTTTAAGGGTGGAGAGCTTGCCCCCAGGATAAAGGCTCTCTCCCAGAAGAAGGAGGAGCTATTGCAGGCAAAGACTGAGGTAGAGGAAATATTACGCTATGAGAATGTGGATATGGCTGACCCTCAAGTAGTACAAGACTATGCCGATGACCTGAGAAACTTATTGGCGAAATCCTCCATAACTGAGCAAAGAAGCTTCCTCAAGTCCTTTGTAGAAAGGATTGAGGTGGATGAATCAGAAGCAAAAGTGTATTACACTATCCCTATGCCTCCGTATAGCGTCTCCGAGGAAACCGTGGGAGTTTTACCTTTCGTACACCACGGTTGAGGGAGAGGGGGATACAGGGGGTAAGGGTGATTAAATAATCCTTACTGCTGTTCCCGCTTGAGGGCGACGCTGCTTTTAGCCAACCTCATGGTGGTGCCTGATTCTACTTTGATGATGATGCTGTCCTCGCTGACGCTGTCAATCACCCCGTAGATGCCGCCGGAGGTGATTACCTTATCCCCCCGCTTCAGCTCCTCCATCAGCTGCTGCTGTTGCTTCTGCCGCTTGCGCTGGGGGCGGATGAGCAGGAAGTAGAAGACGGCAAAGATGAGCACCAGGAAGATGATTATCGTCCAGTCAAAGCCGCCTTCCTCGCCCTCGGTGGCTACCGGGTAGCAACCCGCCATAAATATCAGGGCGGTGATAAGCAGTACCGCCGTTAAGGCCATAGTTAGCACTCTACTTTTATTCATTTCCCCTCCTAATTAAGGTTAACTTTCAACTTTACCCTGCAGTGACCAGGGGCTGGTTTTCTCTATCCTGATATTGACCAGTTGCCCCAGGCGGTCACTGTTGTCATTGAAGAATACCAGTTTACCACTTCTGGTCCGACTTTGCCACTTATCCCTGGCTTTACCCTCCACCAGGACTTCAACTACTTTGTTTTGGAGCCGGGCGTTTATCTCGGTGGCGATAGCTTCCTGGAGCATTTCGATGTGGTCTAGCCGCCGCTTTTTTTCAAGCAATGGCACGTCATCCTCTAAATTCTTTGCCGCCAAGGTCCCCGCTCTCGGTGAGTAGGCGGCCACATGGACGGCATCGAACCTAAGACGGTCAAGCAGCTCCGCCGTCTGCTGGAACTGCGCTTCGCTTTCCGAGGGGAACCCGACGATGACATCGGTGCTCAAGGCTATTTCCGGTATCTTATCCCGTATCTCGGCGATAAGCCGGCGGTATTGCTCTATGGTGTAGCCCCGTTTCATCGTCCTTAGAATCTCGTTACTGCCCGCCTGCACCGGCAGGTTTAGCTGCTCGCAGACCTTGTCCAGTTTGGCTATAGCTTCGATGAGCCGGGGGCTCATATCCTTGGGGTGGTTGGTCAAAAAGCGGATGCGCAGTAGCCCCTCTATGGGGTTCAGCTCGTGGAGCAAATCAGCCAAATCCGGCTTGTCGGGCAGGTCGTGCCCGTAGGAGTCCACGTTCTGCCCCAGCAGGGTGACCTCTCTGGTGCCCCGCCCCACCAGCTCCCTCACCTCGGCCACGATTTCGGCTGGCAGGCGGCTCTTTTCTCTGCCCCGCCGGTAGGGCACGATGCAGTAGGCGCAGAAGTTGTTGCACCCCTGTATGATGGGGACATAGGTGCAGGGCGCCGGACGCTGGGGCAGTATTTGCCCCCACCCCTCCCCCTCCCCCTCCCCCTCCCCTTCTAACCATTCAGGATGCTCCCCCGGCTTGAAGAAGTGGTCGACCTGGGGAAAGCACTGCTCCAGCTTGGCTATGTCGGCGTTGACCAGGCAGCCGGTGACGGCCAGCGTCAGGTCGGGGCGCGCTTTCTTTAGGGTTTTAAGGTTGTGGAGCTTGTTGACCACGCGGCTCTCGGCGCTCTGGCGCACCACGCAGCTGTTAAGCACGATGAGGTCGGCCTCGGCGGCGCTATCGGTAATCTGGTAGCCCAGTTCCTCGAAGTAGCTAGCCAGCCTTTCCGATTCCGCCTTGTTCATCTGGCAGCCGATGGTCCAGATATGATATTTGGGCATTGTGATATTCCAATAAGAGGTAAATTATTAGATATTAGGAAGATAGTTCGAAGATTTTGCTGACGAGAGATTTTCTAGCGTAAAAGGCTCGGCTGGTGGAACCATGGCCAGGGCCCTTCGTTCTGGCTTGTATCCATTTACCATCCCGACCGGTTAAACTCTCAAATCCCTCGGTTTTCAATTTATTCCTGATAAATTCATAATCAGCTGCTATTTCCTTAATTATGTCCTCAGAACTAGAGAAATCTAAGCTCGTTACTTGGAGTAGTTCAGCTTTTACACTATTCTTCCCGTGCCACATAGCGGCGCAAAAAACCATAGATTTTAGCTTATTCCAGCAGTGACTTTGAAAGAAAGACTGGGTTTTTAATTCCTCGGGGTTAATCATGGTGATAGCCATCGTCTCTTTCGGTACAAGCTTGCCTCTTACATAGTAAAAGCTTACGGATTTAACCTCGTAAAATTGACCATTAGGTGCTCTGGAGCTACTTGCCTGTAAGCCGGCTAGCCTTTCCAGAACTAGCCCTTTCCAGCCTTTATTCTGTTTGCCGGTTTCAAAAGTGGTAATGCCATAGGATTCAGCAAGTTCTGCCAGGTCTTGACCTATGTATTGCCTTAAATTATTAACAGCTTGTTCTCGTGTAACAATCGTCATTTAAAAGCCTCAGTAAGTTACGTGCTTGTGGGAACTTTCTCTTTGATGTCTTCAAAACGTTTTATCGAAAGATCCAAATACTCTTTTGAAGTATCAATACCTATAAAATCGCGCCCGTAGAAAAAGGTGACCAAGCCTGTAGTCGAGCTTCCGCTAAAAGGATCCAAAACGGTCTCGCCTTTATTTGTACTTGCTAGTATGATTCGTTTCAATAACTCAACGGGTTTTTGTGTCGGGTGTTTTCCGTGCTTTTTTTCCGCTTGCTTCGGGGTAGTGATAGCCCAGACCGAACGCATCTGAAAACCGCGTTTTTTTATAAAATCACCCTGCCAGAGGCCATTCTTCATAAGTTCGTAATTATAAGTGTGTCTATATTTTTTATCTTTTATTGCCCATATCAGAGTCTCATGGCTGGCGGTAAAATAGCGACAACTGAGGTTAGGTGAGGCATTCGGTTTAAACCAAGCAATGTCATTAAGGATATGGAATTTATTAGACTGTAAGGCATAACCGCATTGGTAAATTGAATGATAGGTACCGCTTACCCAGATGGTTCCTTGTGGTTTGAGTACTCGCTTGCAGGCTTTTATCCAAGCAAGGTGAAACTTAAGGCTGTCTAGCAAACCGTTGCTTAAGTCCCATTCACCCTTTTTTACACTTACCCTTTTCCCATTCTGGCAGGTGAAAGTACCGTTAGAAAGAAAGTAAGGAGGGTCGGCGAAAATCATATCAATGGACTCTTCTGGAATTTCAGCAAGTACGTCTAGGCAATTATCTAAGTAGAGCTTAAAGTGTGGTACTTCATAATAAGGTGTTTTCATTTTATCATTGCCTTTCTGGCGGAGGGGGAGGGATTCGAACCCTCGACCCCAGTTTCCCAGGGTAAGCGCTTAGCAGGCGCCCGCACTAGGCCACTATGCGACCCCTCCCCAAGTTTGAGGAATTAGTTGGCTTTATGATTTTACTATATCATACCCCCGCTGGGGAAGTCTCTCCCCGCCCCATTTTATATCTTAACCCACCCACCAACCCTTTAAGGTAAAGAGGGGTTATACCCCTCTTAAACTACCCATTTTTCCCGCCCCTTCTCCCCCCACCCAACGGAGCGAAGGGTTAAAGGCACAGCCATATAGGGTGGGTCAGGGTGGGAAGCAAAACACCGGCTAAAACGTGGAGAGGGGGATACAGGGGTGAGGGTGATAGAAATACGAAAAACCTCTTTATCGGCTATTTGCTGGTGTGCTATCATTGAAGTACGGATGGAAATAAACATCTTAATTGACGAAGGCTTTGCCGGTTGCCCCACCCCCCGCTGGCTGGAGGGTATCGCACGGCAGGTGCTGGAGGCGGAGGGGGCGGGGGCTGAGGCGGAGGTTGGCCTGCTTATCGCCACCCAGGAGCGGGTCAAAGAATTAAACCGGGACTATCTGGGCGAGGATGCGCCGACCGATGTCCTGGCCTTCTCCGCCCGGGAAGAAGGGGCGGACCAAACCCCCTTTATCAACCCCCCCGATGGCCTGCTCCATCTGGGCGAGGTGATTATCGCCTACCCCCAGGCGGTGATTCAGGCGGCGGAGCACCGCCACCCGGTAAAGAAGGAACTGGCCATTCTTATCATTCACGGCCTGCTCCACCTGCTGGGCTATGACCACGATAAGCCCGATTTAGAACGCCGGATGAAAGCCAGGGAAAAGGAGCTCCTGGGCTACGTCGAAGGAGGCTTAAAGTGAGAGTTCTGGGTATTGCCGGCAGCCCGCGCCGCGGCGGCAACACCGACCTTTTGCTGGCCGAGGTGCTCAAGGGCGTCGCCGCTGAAGGGGCTGAGGTCAAGACAATTTTTCTTAATAAACTAGATATTACCCCCTGCCAGCACTGTGACGCCTGCTTTAAGGCCGGCGTCTGCCGCATCAAGGACGATATGCAGATGGTCTATAAGGAGTTGGAGAAGGCGGATAGAATCGTGCTGGCCTCACCGGTGCAGTTTATGGGAGTGAGCGCCCAGGCCAAGGCCATGATTGACCGCTGCCAGGCGCTCTGGGCCAGAAAGTACGTGCTGGAAGTACCCCCATTGGGCGATAGGCGTCTGAGGAAGGGATTATTTATTGCCGTCGGCGGCATGAAGCTGGCTCATCTCTTCGAGCCGTCGCTGGCAATAGTAAAAGCCCTCTTCAAAGTCCTTGATATTAAATATGCCGGAGATTTACTCTTCCCCGGCGTTGACGAAAAAGGGGCGATTAAGCAACACCCCGATGCCTTAAAGCAGGCGTTCCTGGCTGGCCGGAAGCTGGTCGAAGAATAAAGTCCGGTTACCTCTTAACCACCAGCTTGCCGACAGATTGCTCCAGCCCCCCCAGCGTTAGCGGGTACATGGGGAAGAGCCGGCCAATCATCTGCACGGTGGCGTGAACCCAGAAGCGCGGGTCGTCGGGGTTGAGCCAGACGCAGTGGCTGAAGTGGTCAGCGATTCTTTTAAGCCAGAGTATCCCCGGTATCTCGTTGCGCTCGTAGTAGTTAATGGCGCCGTAGCGCTCGGTTAGCTCCCAGGGCCCCATTCTAGCGTCGCCGACTATCAGCAGCTTATGGTCGGGCTCCAGCGTGTTCAGCATGTGGACGGTGCTTACCGCGTCCTCCCGCTCGATGTCCCGGTAGAGGTTATCGTAGATGCAGTTGTGGAAGTAGTAGTACTGGAAGTCCCGGAAGTGGGAGCTTGAGTGGGCCGCCGAAAACAGCTGGCTGCAGAGCTTGGCGTAGGGCTCCATGGAGCCGCCCACATCCATTAATAAAAGCAGCTTAACCGTGTTCTTGCGGCTCCGCTGCCAGATAAAATCAAGGTCGCCGGCGTTCTTGGCGGTGGCCTTGATGGTTCCTTCTAAGTCTAATTCATCTTCGGGGCCGGTGCGGCGCAGCTGCCGCAGCTTTTTCAGGGCCATCCCTATCTGGCGCACGTCCAGCGTCAGGTCGCTGCGGTAGTTCTTAAAGCGCCGCTCCTGGGCAATCTGGACGGCGTGCCTGCCCCCCGGTTGCCCCCCGATTCTGATTCCGGCCGGGTGATAGCCGGAGTGCCCGAAGGGAGAGGTTCCGCCCCGCCCTATCCAGTGGCCGCCCCCGTCGTGCTGCTCGGTCTGCTCTTTTAACCGCTGCTCCAGCTCTTTAATCAGCTCGTCGAAGTCCATGCTCTCGAACTTGGCCTGCTCCTCCTCGCTTAAAAAGAGGCGGTTTAAGGGGTCTTTGAGCCAGTCCAGCACCTGCTCGGCAATCTCCTCGGGGGCTTCCACCCCCTGGAAATACTGCTGAAAGGCGACGTCATACTGATCGTAGTAGGTCTCGCTCTTAACCAGGATGGCTCGGGCCAGGAAGTAGAAATCGTCCAGGTTCTTGATGTGCCCCTTGGCCAGGGCTTCCATGAGGGTCATCCACTCCACGAGGGAAACTGGGACCTTATTCTGCCGGAGGATATAGAAAAAATCGGTAAACATGGCTACCGCCTTCGGATGGCGAAGTTCCTGACGAAGAAGTCGTAGTCATTCTCTTTTTTAAGCAGGGTGCCGATAAAGGGTACCTGCTTGGCGATGTCCTCATGGGGGATGCCGCCGGCGATGAGCGCCCGTATCCAGTCAATCAGCTCGCTGGTGGAAGGTTTCTTACGGAAGTCGTCAACCTTCCTCAGCGAATAGAATGTCTTGAGAGCTTCGCTGAGCAGGTTATCCTTGATATCGGGGAAGTGCACCCGCACGATTTCCTCCATCAGCTCCGGCGTCGGGAACTCGATGTAATGAAAGATACAGCGCCGCAGGAAGGCGTCGGGCAGCTCTTTTTCGGCGTTGCTGGTGATGACGGTTATGGGCCGGTGGATGGCGCTGATGGTCTCGTTGGTCTCGGGGATATAAAAGCTCATCTCATCCAGCTCGTTGAGCAGGTCGTTGGGGAACTCGATGTCGGCCTTATCCACCTCGTCAATCAGTAAGACCACCCTCTCCGGGGCGATAAAGGCCTGCCCCAGCTTGCCCAGCTTGATGTACTGCTTGATGTCGCCGACGTCCTTATCGCCGAAGCGGCTATCGTTGAGCCGCTGCACGGTATCGTAAACGTAAAGCCCTTCCTGGGCCTTGGTGGTCGATTTTACGTTCCAGATTGTCAGCTTTTTCTCCAGCCCGCGGGCGATGCTGTGGGCCAGCAGCGTTTTTCCCGTCCCCGCCTCCCCCCTGATGAGTAACGGCCTGCCCAGGGCTATAGAAACATTAACCGCGTTTCTAATCGGTTCCGAGGTAACGTAATCCTCCGAGCCGCTGAATTGGGCAAAGTTATCCTTTTTCACTTACTTATCGCCTCCTGGAATAAAGATTCACCGCGGACGTTTTATCTTTGTCGCCGCTAAGGTTGCTTTAAAGGGGTTGTAATCATTCTTAATATAATTATTCCCGCTACTATAATTATACCCGAGAGCGGGAGTTGGAAGCAAATATAGATGGACGAAGATAGCTCCCAGTTTGACAACCAAATGGCACCAATGTATAAATAAATTAGGTGAGGGAGGTGAGGCAAACTGAAAAAGTTCTCGTCGGCGCTGGCGCGGTTCATCGGGCGCTGGCCCTGGTTAATAATAGCGGTCGCCCTGTTACTCTCGGCGGCGGCGGTACCGGGCGTTACCATGCTGGAGACGGAGACCGGTTTTGCCGCCTTAGTTTCACCCGATTCGAAGATAGCCCGGGACAACGCCCGCTACCAGGAGCAGTTCGGCGGGGAGCCGATTACCGTTCTCCTCAGCGGCCCGCTTGATAATATCTTCTCCACCCAGAACCTGGCCATCCTCTCCGATTTTGAACAGGAATTCTCCGGTGACGAGTGCTACCGTGCCATTAACGGCCCGCTGACTATTTTACAGTTAGCCCAGCAGGAAGCCGAACAGGCCATGCGGGCATTCGAAGAGCAGCTTGCCCTGGCTCAGGAACAGGCGGCGGCCCAGGCCAGAGCGGCGGCGGCGGCAATGGGGCTTGGCGAGGCGGAGCAGGAGATGGCCGCCCAGCAGGCGCGGGCTGAGGTTCTGCAAAAGTTCCAGCCTCAGATAGAGCAGCTGCAGCTTATCGGCCAACCCTCGCTGGACAACCCGGCCTTTATCGCCTCGGTCCTCTACGATGCCGAAGGCGCCGTCAGCCCGGCGATGCAATCTTTCGTTCCCGATATCGCCCATGCCCTCATCAGCGTTACCCCCCGGGGGAACATGAGCGACCAGGAATCCCTGCAGGCGGTCATTGATATTGAAAATTTCTTCTCCAGCCATCCCCTGGACGGGGTAAAGGTTACCGTAGCCTCTGCCGCCAAGCTGGTTGACGCCATCAGTAACAGCATCGGCAATAATATAAAAGTGCTGCTGGCGCTGTCGGTGGCCGTTATGGTTCTCATCCTGGTCTTCACCTTCCGGGTACGCTGGCGGCTGCTCTCCTTATTGATGGTGGGCTTAAGCGCTCTCTGGACGTTTGGTCTGATGGGCTATCTGGGGGTGCCGGTCACTATGGCTACCATGGCGGCGCTGACGATACTGCTCGGTCTGGGTATAGATTTTTCCATACAGTCCCACAACCGTTATCAGGAAGAGGTTGCCAGGAGCAAGACCGTCGGTGAAGCCATGGTTACTTCAATCTCAAACATGTTTCCCACCATAGGCATTGCCCTGCTGGCAACCATAATCGGATTTATCACGCTGTATATATCCGAGGTGCCCATGATACGCCAGTTCGGCATGATGCTGGCTACCGGCATCGTCATCAGTTATATTGTCGCCCTCTTTTTATTGCACAGCATCGTCTACCTGGGCGATAAGAAAATAGAAATTAAAAAGCTAAAAGAGGAGGCGTCAAAGGCAAGCGGTCGAATCGAGCGCATTTTACTGCGCCTGGGCAAGCTGGTGATTAACCATACCCTCTGGATTTTCATTGTGGCGGTGGCTTTCGCCGTTGGCGGCGGCATCGTCGACCACTGGCTGCCCACCAATACCGACTATGAGGACTTGATGCCTCAGAGTACGCCGGCGCTGGTAGAGCTGAGGGAAATGCGCCAGATTGTCGGCATCGGGGGGACGGTACGCCTCATGGTGGAGGCCGATGATGTCACCACCCCGGCGGTACTCATCTGGTTGAAAGACTATGGGGATAACGCTCTATCGGCCCACCCCGAGATTATTTCGGCCAGCAGCCTGGCGACAGTGGTCAGCGCCGCCGCCGGAGGGGTAATCCCCGCCCAGCCCCAGATCGATGCCATACTGGAAAGCACTCCCCGATCTTATCTGGCGCCGCTCCTATCCAGCGACCGCAGTATAGCCGGCATCTCGTTCAACATAGAGTACATACCCATGGGAGAGACCCATGACCTTTTAGTGCTTTTACAGGAAGAGGCCAGCCCCCCGTCCGGGGTGAGCATTTCACCGGTGGGCAGTCTTGCCCTCGGGGCGAGCACGATGGATGCTTTAGTCGGCGCCAGGATGACCATGAATCTCATCTGCCTGGGAGCGATACTCCTGGTGCTTCTGGTGGTTTACCGTCGTCTGGGCAGTATCATCTTCACCATCATACCGGTCGGGGCCGTCATTGCCTGGTCCTCGCTGGACATGTATCTCATCGGTATTCCGCTTAACCCGCTTACCGCCATTATGGGTGTGCTTATCATCGGCATCTGTACCGAGTTCATGGTGCTGCTCATGGGGCGCTATGAGGAAGAGAAAAGGCGGGGAGCGCCCCCTCAAGAGGCCATGGTCACGGCCATCTCAAAGATAGGGCGGGCTATTGTCACCACCGCCCTGACCACCCTGGGGGGGTTCGGGGTGCTGATAGCCTCCAGCTTTGTCATGATCCGTGATTTCGGCATCGCCACCGTGATCAGCGTTTTCCTCAGCCTGCTGATAACGATTACGGTAATGCCCGGGCTGATTGTCTGGTACGATGAGTGGCGGCAAAGGCGCCGCGCCGGTAAGGCTTAGCCCCGCCCCGCCCCGATAAGCTCATTTATATCCTCAACCCCCTCTTTTTTCATGAACTCCTCTATTCCTTCCAGAATTTCAAGAGGAGAGTTGGGGTCGGTGAAGTTGGCCGTGCCCATCTGGACGGCGCTGGCTCCGGCCATGATGAACTGGAGGGCGTCGCTGGCGCTGGCGATACCGCCCATACCCACCACCGGCACCTCCACGGCGCCGGCCACCTTGTAGACCAGGTACAGGGCTAGCGGCCTTATCGCCGGTCCGGAAAGCCCCCCGAAAATATTGCCCAGCAGCGGCCGGCGTTTACCAATGTCGATGACCATACCCTTGGGCGTATTAATCAGGGATATAGCGTCGGCTCCGGCGGCCGCCACCGCCTCAGCCACCCCGACGATGTCGCCGGTGTTGGGGGTCAGCTTGACCATTACCGGCAGCGAGGTGGCTGCTTTGACCGCCGCCGTCACCTCGGCGGCGGGCTCCGGTCTGGTGCCGAACTCAACCCCGCCGGCTTCTATATTGGGACAGCCGATGTTAACCTCAATACCGCCGATGCCGGCTACCCCGTCCAGCATACCCGCCAGACGGGCGTACTCTTCGACTGTCTCCCCCACTATATTTACGATAACCGGCACCCGCCACCCCGCCCATACCGGCGCCTTTTTGGTGATTACGGCTTCGATGCCGATATTCTGCAGCCCGATGGAATTAAGCACGCCGCAGGGTGTCTCCGCCAGCCTTGGCTGGGGATTGCCCTCCCTGGGTTTGAGGGTAGTCCCCTTGCAGACGATAGCCCCCAGCCTCTGGATATCAAAGGGGTGCTCGTACTCGGTGCCCCAGCCGAAGGTGCCCGAGGCGGTCATTACCGGATTGGCCAGCAGTAAGCCTTTTTTATTTTTCGGTGCCAGTTGGACCGATAGGTTCATATTAGCTCCTCGTCACAGGCTAATAGTGGTGCCGGCGATATTAAATAAAAAGCTGTTACCGAACTCCCGGGCCATTATGGCCGATGCCGCCAGCCCGGTGCAATGGCCGAAGCCCAGCTGTTGCACCCCCAGCTCTTTAAGGGCGGCTATGGTCAGCCATACCCGTTCCTCGGTGGCGTTCATCAGGTGACAGCCGCCGAAGACGGCCTGTATTGCCTCCACCCCGGTCAGCTTCCGGGCGTGGTAGAGGGTGTTGATGATACCGCGGTGGGCACAGCCCAGGATGACCACCAGCCCCGCCCCGGTAGTTATTATCAACGCCTGGTCATCCAGCAGCTTATCCGGCTTAAAGCGCTTGCCCTCCTTGACCACCAGGCGGGGCTCTATCGTCTCGTAATCAGTGGTCATGGGAATCTCGCCGGTGGTCATTATGCTGTCGGTTATTTTCACCGGCTCCCTGCTCAGCTTAAAGTGGGCCCCCAGGCTCTCCAGCGTCTGGCGGTGGAAGGGTATGCCGATGTACTCGGCCTCCTCCCCCTCACGGCGGCTGTACTTGGCCGCCCAGATATCGGGGTGGGCGATTACCTCTATCTCTTTGCCGGCGCGGAGCAGCACCTGTTTTAGCCCGCCGGTGTGGTCAAAGTGGCCGTGGCTTAAGACAATCTTATCAATCCGGCTTAAGCTAATGCCCATCAGGTCGGCATTGTGGCTGGCGGAGAGGCTTTGCCCGGTGTCGAAGAGGATGTTTATCTCCTCGCTTTCCACCAGGATGCTTAAGCCCCACTCCGCCATAAGACCACCTAAGCCGGCGGTATTCTCGCTCAGGGTGGTGATTTGCAGCCCCATTTTTAATCTCCGCCGTGGTGGTGATTAGTATAGGCTATATCCTCCCGGCTAGCAACCCGTCTTATAAATAACAGGGGAAAGACGATATCGCTCAGACAGCAGGGGAGCCAGACGGCCAGGAAGAGGAAGATAAAGATGATGGGGAGCAGGGGGAGCCAGGCGGCCGTGCCGAAGGCGGTGAAGTAGAACAGCGAAGCCCAGGTGCTCAGTAACACATGCCCGGTGTGGGGGAATTTGGTGGTCTGCTTCCAGTAGCCGATGGCGATGCCGATAACCGCCGCCGAATTTATCACCACCCACTTGGGTACACCTAAATAGGGGAAGGCCTCCGTCTCCAGAAAGGGGGCGTGGAAGCCGATGCCGATATTAAGGGCGGTGCCTTCCAAGTAGGGAATGATGGCGTCGCTAAGAGTGGCGATACCCACCGAGCCCAGGTAGCCGATTAAAATGGCCGCCCAGAGCCTGCCCCGGCTGTACCTCCTGTATATGGCGGTGGTCACCAGGGCGCTCAAGACCACGTGCAGCGGGTGCAGGGTATAGAAGGCGGCTTCGGAGATAGAGGTGGGGACATGGGCAAAGACAATTATCACCATGATAACGATGCCGGTAACGGCGCCGATGGCGGTGAAGGGGACGTGCTCTTTAAGCTCGTTTAATATTAGTCTAAGCATTTTGCCGGCACCTCCGGCACCGCCCGGTGAACTCAAGCAGGTGCCCTTCAATCTCAAACCCGGTCTCCCGGGATAGCTTTGCTTCCAGTGGGGAGATGTCGTAGCTGCTAAAGTCGACCACGGCGCCGCAGCTGGAGCAGATAATATGGTGGTGGTGCTCCGGGGCGCCGATGGTATAGCTGCGGCCGCTACCGCCGGCGTGCAGCTCACAGATAAGCTCTAAACTGGCCAGTATCTCCAGGGTGCGGTAGATAGTGGTCAGCCCGATATTGGGGTGCTCTTTATGCACCTTCCGGTAGATGTCGGCGGGGGTGAGATGGTCGGGGCTGGCGGTAATGGCGCCGATGACCACCCGGCGCTGGGGGGTGAGCTTATAGCCGTGATGTTTCAGGGCGGCAGCGATTCCTTTTTCTGTAAGCCTCATTTCAATCTCTAAATGAAAATGATTATCATTTATATAATACAAATATTATCGGGTTTGTCAATAGTTTTAGATAGATTATTTATCAACCTTACCCCCTTTATCCCCCTCTCCA
>JABMRW010000077.1 GCA_013202445.1 Deltaproteobacteria bacterium
CACAGGGGGTGAGGTTGATAAAACGCTAATTGTCACCAGTTGGCCTCTATGCTAGAATTACCTTGAGAATGACCGCTAAAGACATCAAATACTGGGTCGGCTTCAGCATGATACCCCGCATCGGGCGGGTGAAACTATCCCTGCTTGAAAGCTATTTCGGCGACTTACAGCAAGCCTGGAAGGCTCCGCCCGCCGAGCTTAAAAAAGCGGGGCTGGACACGAGTTCGGTCAACGCCATCAGGGACTGGCGGGACAGGATTTCCCTGGACGCCGAGATGGAAAAGCTGGGCAAATACGGGGTAAAAGTACTCACCTTCCGCGACCCGGATTACCCGTCCCGGCTTAAAGAGATATACGATTATCCGCCGGTGCTTTATATCCGGGGTTCCCTGCTGCCCCAGGACGAGTGGTGCCTGGCGGTGGTGGGGACGCGCCGCTCCACGGTCTACGGCCGGCAAACCGCCGAGGAGATAACCGCCGACCTGGCCCGGAACAAAATCACCATCGTCAGCGGGCTGGCTAAAGGGATTGACTCCGTAGCCCACCAGAGCACCCTGGGGGCGGGGGGCAGAACCATCGCCGTGTTTGGCTGCGGGCTGGACATCGTCTACCCGGCGGAAAACGCCGCACTCGCCCGTAAAATCATCGAGCAGGGGGCACTGATAAGCGAATTTCCGCTTGGCACCCGTCCCAAGCCGGAGAACTTCCCCCGCCGCAATAGAATCCTGAGCGGTCTGAGCCTGGGGGTGCTGGTGGTTGAGGCCAATGAGACCAGCGGAGCCATGATTACCGCCCACCTGGCGCTGGAGCAGAATAGAGAGGTCTTCGCCGTGCCGGGCAGTATTCTATCCCCGTCCAGCCGGGGGGTCAACCGCCTCATCCAAGAGGGGGCCAAGCTGGTGCGGGACTACACCGATATTTTAGAGGAATTAAACCTGACCGCCGTCGCCCAGCAGATGGAGCTTACCGAGCTTCTGCCCACCACCGAGACCGAGACCCTGCTCCTAAAACAGCTGACCGCCGAGCCTATCCACATTGACGAGGTCTGCCGCAGCAGCGGGCTGCCGGTAGCCACCGTCAGCGGCACCCTGGCCATGATGGAACTTAAGGGGCTGGTGAAGCAGACCGGAACCATGAATTATATCCTGTCCCGGGAGACCAGAGAGGCCTACCGGGTAAGAGTGGATTAGAATATTATGTCAACCAAGAAAAAGAGCCTGGTTATCGTTGAGTCCCCGGCTAAAGCCAGAACGCTGGCTAAGCTCCTGGGGAGCAGCTACAATCTTAAAGCCTCCATGGGGCACGTCCGGGATTTGCCCAAAAGCCAGCTGGGGGTAGACATCGAGCAGGGCTTTACCCCCAAATACGTCGTGCCCAGAGCCAAAACCAAGATTGTCAATGAGCTTAAAAAGGCGGCCAAGGACGCTTCTACCATTTACCTGGCCACCGACCCCGACCGCGAGGGAGAAGCCATCTCCTGGCACCTTGAGCAGGTGACCAAGACCAACCGCAAGACCTACCGCCGCGTCGTCTTCCACGAGATAACCGAGGAAGCCATCAAGCGCGCCTTCGCCCACCCCCAATCCATCAATATGCAGCTGGTCGACGCCCAGCAGGCAAGGCGAGTGCTGGATAGATTGGTCGGCTATAAAATCAGTCCCCTGCTCTGGCGGAACGTTAGGCGGGGGCTGTCGGCGGGGCGGGTGCAATCGGTGGCGCTGAAGATTATCGTCGACCGCGAGCGGGAAATAGAAAAGTTCGTCGCGGTAGAGTACTGGGCAATCGAGGTCAAATTAGCCAAGGCAGCCGGGGCGACAAATTTTAAAGCCACCCTGATTGGACTTGCCGGCGGCGGAAAGCTGGAAATCCACAACGAAACCGAAGCCAATGAGATTGGGCAGGAGCTAAAGCAGGCCGGCTACAAAGTCAGCAAGGTCAGCGCCAAGAAGGCCACCCGCCAGCCGGCGCCGCCCTTTATCACCAGCACCCTGCAGCAGGAAGCCTGGCGCAAGCTCCACTTCCCGGCCAAGCTGACGATGAGGGTCGCCCAGGAGCTCTACGAAGGCCTGCCCATCGGCAAGGAAGGCAGCGTCGGCCTCATCACCTACATGCGTACCGATTCCATCCGGGTTGCCCGCTCCGCTATCGCCGAAACCAGGGAGTATATCGGCGATAAGTACGGAGAGAAATATTTGCCCGCCCACGCCCGCTCCTTCACCACCCGGGTCAAAGGGGCCCAGGAAGCCCACGAAGCCATCCGCCCCACCAAAATCCGGCGTGAGCCTGCCATGATTAAATCACACCTCAGCGACGCCCAGTTTAAGATATACCAGCTAATCTGGAAACGGATGGTCGCCAGCCAGATGTCCGCCGCCACCTTCAACAACACCGCCATCGACATTGAAGCCAGACGCCCCAGAGCCAGAACCGTCTATTTGCTGCGGACATCAAGCTCAATTAACACCTTTAACGGCTTTATGGCGGTCTACATCGAGGGCAGGGACGAAGCCGAGGAAAAAGCCGGGGGCAGACTGCCCCCGCTGAAAAAAGACGACAAACTGAAGCTAATAGACCTCTTCACCGAGCAGCGCTTTACCCAGCCCCCGCCAAGATTTACCGAAGCCACCCTCATCAAGACGCTGGAGCAGTGGGGCATCGGGCGCCCCAGCACCTACGCCCCCACCCTATCCACCATCCAGGACAGGGACTACGTGGAGAAAGACAGCGGCAAATTCCAGCCCACCAAGCTGGGCTTCGTCGTCAACGACCTGCTCGCTCAACACTTCCCCACCATCGTCGACATCGAGTTCACCGCCCAGATGGAGGAGGAGCTTGACCAGGTCGCCAGCGAAAACAAGGACTGGGTGACCGTCGTCCGGGACTTCTACAAGCCCTTCGAGAAGAGCCTGGAGAGCGCCGCCGAGCTGATGGAAAGGGTTAAGGTTGAGGAGGCCACCGACGAGGTCTGCCCCAAGTGCGGTAAGCCTATGGTGGTCAAGTTCGGGCGCTTCGGCAAATTCATCGCCTGCAGCGGCTACCCCGAGTGCAAGACCACCAAGCCCTTCCTGATTAAAGTCGGGGTAAAGTGCCCCCGGTGCGGCGGGGAGCTGGTGGTAAAGAGGAGCAAGAAAAAGCGCACCTTCTACGGGTGTGGCAACTACCCCGAATGTAATTTTATCGTCAATACCAGACCCCTCCCCCAGCCCTGTCCCCAGTGCGGCGGCCTGCTCACCGCCTACGGCCGCAATATTGCCAAATGCACCAAGTGCGAGTTTAAGGGGAAGATTGGGGAGACCGATAATACTGCAATAGAGCCTTCTAATGCCAAAACCCCTGCCAGGCGGGCAGTCAGGAAGAAAAAGAAAATTTAAAAGCCGGATGGGGTGGAAAAGAGGGAGGTAATAGCCTAGTTTTTAGAGGGTGTTGAGCTACCCACCCTCCCACCCTACAGAGGCCAGACCTCTATCAATACCTCTTAAAATGGGGGGAGAAGGGGATGCCGTCACCACTGAATGGGGGTGGGGGACTAAAAACGAGGCTTTAATGGGCGGGTGGACAAGGGTAAATACTCTCTCCTCCCCTCTGGGGGTGGGGTAAAAAAGGGCTTTAGCCCGTTTCCATAAAAGGGCGGCGGGCGGGAATAGATATAAATTGGGGTGGGGCAACCAGAACCATGCAAAAAATCTTCGACAGATATATACAATATCTTGAGGCGGAAAGAAACGCCTCGCCCTACACCGTCCGCAACTACCGCGCCGACCTGGCCGACTTCTTCAAGTTCCTAAAAGGCACAGAGCTTACCCTGCTCAACGAGGTAGACCGGCACGTCCTGCGCGACTACCTGTCCCACCTGGTGGAGAGGGGCATAGCCAAAGCCAGCATCGCCCGAAAGCTATCCGCCATCCGCTCCTTCTTCCGCTACCTGGTGCGGGAGGAAATACTCGCCAAAAACCCCATAGAGCAGGTATCCTCGCCCAAGCTGGACAAGCGCCTGCCCTCTTTCCTCACCAAAGAGGAGATGGTAAGGCTGCTCAACACCCCCGACCTGTCCACGCCGCTGGGGCAGCGAGACCGGGCACTCCTGGAGCTGCTCTACGCCTCCGGCCTCCGGGTGAGCGAGCTGGTCAGCCTGACCCCGGAGCAGATTGACATGGAAAGCAATGAAATCAGGGTCTGGGGGAAGGGCTCCAAAGAGCGTATGGTTCTGATGGGGGAGCCCGCCGCCGAGGCGCTAAAAAGTTATATTGAGGATGGCCAGGCCCGGCTGCGGGGGGAAAAGAAAACCAATGCCCTGTTCCTCAACCGCTACGGGCAGCGCCTCCCCGCACGGAGCGTGCAGAGGCTGCTGCACAAATACGCTATAAAAGCCGGCATCGGTAAGAGAGTGCACCCCCACATGCTGAGGCATACCTTCGCCACCCACCTGCTCGACGGCGGCGCCGACCTGAGGGTCGTCCAGGAGCTATTGGGGCACGCCCGGCTTACCTCCACCCAGATCTACACCC
>JABMRW010000078.1 GCA_013202445.1 Deltaproteobacteria bacterium
ACCATAATTGACAGCCCCGTTGGATTGCCGGGAAGAGTCATAAAGAACAGGTTTCTTGAGAAGATATCAGCGGGAATGAAGAAACCAATTAAATGCCCTTGGAAGTGTCTGAAGACCTGCGATATTAAAAGTGCGCCATATTGCATCTGTGCTGCCTTGACCAATGCCAAAAAGGGGTTACTTGAAAGGGGTTTTGCCTTTGCCGGAGCTAATACCTTTAAGATTGATGCAATCATCTCCGTTAAAGAGCTTATTAAGACTTTACTGACGGGCTATGAGAATGCAGCCGTTACTGCAACGCACCCTGAAACATCATAACAGCCTGAAAGCTTAGTTATCCGCTAAAGGTGACAAAAAGCCAATTTGTTCAACCCTTAGCCCCCCCTCCTATTCAAAAGCATTTCAAAATGATACACTACCATAATAATAAACTTATATTATTATATCACAAATTATCCTTGACAGTATAAGAAAATCCTGATATTATGAGTAGTAAATACACTTTTTATGATTTTATTGATGCTGATGGGGACGGAAGCAACGTCATAAAAAGCTGGCTCAACGGTGAAGGTAAGGACTCAAAAGGATATTTCACAATGAAAATTGGTCATTTGGAAACTTCTCCACCTCCAGGTTCAAAAGACTCGTTTTGGGATTACCCTGCTACGAAACCTATGAAAGGCGAATGGAGTGGCTTTATAGAACTACGTAAAACTGGGAAGGTGGCATATCGGTTACTAGCCCAAAGGCGAGACCGAAACGTATATTTGGTAGCCTGCGGTACTCACAAAAACCAAAACTATACACCCAATGCCACCCCACAGACAGCTTTAAGTAGAGTAAACCAAATGATAAGCAATCCGACAAAATACAGGAGAGCACATGAATACAACTAAAAAGCACGAGCAAATATGGGAAAGTCTGCATGACCCCGATTTTCGGAAGCAGCTCATTGACGAACATATAAATGTTGGTATTGCCTTTCAAATTCGTTCACTCCGAAATCGGCAGGAGCTAACTCAGACCGGCCTTGCCAAATTACTGGATGTGAAACAGCCTCTACTTTCATCGTGGGAAAACCCAAACTATGGTAGGTACACATTGAAAACGTTGAGGGCTTTGGCAAAGGCATTTGATGTAGGATTATTGGTTCGTTTCGTGCCGTTCAGTAAGCTGGTTGATTGGACAGTTGATTTAACTAGCGATGTCATTGCACCGCCTAGTTTTGACGAAGAACAAGACTATGCCTATGCCCTAAAGCAGATTGCAGAAGCTTTGAAGAGTGCGAATGATATAAAAGGTATAGGGCGCAATCATACGGGCATCCCTGAACCTATTGAGCCAGTAAAGGAACCTGTTCCATCTACAGCGTCAGTTGGGGGGGTATTAACCTAATGCGAAAAGAATTACGGCAACGCCTAGCAAAGGACTATAGTTATGCTGTGACCAAAATGCAGGAAGAAACGCAGCCTGCAAAAAAGCTGTTCTATTTCAGTGTTTTATTTTCGGAGGCGCAACGTGTACTTAATTGGGAATGGAACCGTGACCTCGCCCTCATATACACGGTTACCCAGCACGTTCATACGCAAATCAATATGACAATGCAAGTGCCTGGACTTGGGCAAACGCTCCCTATTGATTGGACAACCGTTTTTGATAAACTGACCCAAATTACCTCTGACCTCGCCGCCTACTTAGAGAAGACAGAGAATGAGGATAGTGGAGAAGAACTGTGCCAGATATTAGGGCGCTTAGCTGAAATCGCCTATGCTGTCAATGGAAACGGTAGTTATCTGTACGAAAAGGGGCTTATCAAGTTTTAGTCTTCCACCTAGCTTGAGCAGCTTTTTTAGCTATTTCACTACGGCGTTCAGGAGTTAGCTTCTCTGCTCTAACCTCACCCCCTTTGTCCCCCTCTCCACTCTTGGAGAGGGGGAATTTTTTTCTAAGAAGAGGGGCTATCGCCCCTCTTAAACACCCCGTTAGATTAACCTCCCCTTTTCCCTCCACCCCCCTAAGAAGAAATTGATAGAAGTATCACTTCTGTAGGGCGGGAGGGTGGGAAGCAAAACACACGCTAAAAACCAGACCAGCCCACTCCCCACTTACCATAACGGCGCAGAAAAACAAATCAACATCCCCCAAAAATCCCATCGTAGTTACCATAACAGAGCAACCAAAACAAATAGCCCACTCCCCAAATCCCTACCAACTTACCATAACGCTAAAATCAATTCCCACTCTCCCCCACGATTGAATTGTTTCCCCGTTTTTTTAAGGCATCGTTTTTGTCGCCCCCGACTTGTGCTAAAATAACCCTATGATTCCCATCAAGCTGGCAGTGCGCAACTTCATGCCCTACCGGGACAACGTGCCCCCGCTCTACTTCAACGGCATCCACACCGCCTGCATCTCCGGCGACAACGGCAACGGCAAGTCAGCCTTAATTGACGCCATGACCTGGGCGCTCTGGGGCAAGACCCGTGCCAAGAGCGATGACGACCTGATTCACCAGGGTCAGACTGAAACGGATGTGGAGTTCGACTTCGCCGTTGGCGGCCAGCCCTACCGCATCATCCGCAAGCACTCCAGACCCAAACGCAGGGCAGCCTCAGGGAAAACCATCCTCGACTTCCAGGTAGCCAGCAACGGCAGCTTTAAGTCAATCAGCGCCGACAGCATAACCCAGACCCAGCAGAAGATTATCGATACCCTCCACATGGACTACTCCACCTTCATTAACAGCGCCTTCCTCAGGCAGGGTCACGCCGACGAGTTCACCAACCAGCCCCCCACCAGGCGCAAGGAGGTACTGGGCAATATCCTGGGTCTTTCCCTCTACGACCAGCTTGAGGAAGCGGCTAAAGACCGTGCCAGACAGCAGGAGATGGAAAAAGAGCAGCTTGACCGCGATATCGAGGGTATTAGTGAGGAACTAGCCCGAAAGCCCGTCTATGAGGCCGAGGTGGAGCAGGCGCAGGCGGGGCTGGCCCAGATTGAGAAACTAATAACCGGGCACGAATCCAGGCTCAACAGCCTGAGGCAGAAAAAGGAGGCTCTGGAAAACAAGAAGCAGCAACTTGCCCAGCTTGAGGAGCATATAGCCGCCACCAGAAGAGAGTTGGAGCGCCGTGACCAGGAAGTTAAAGAGTACCAGGCCCGCATCAAAGAACACGAGGCGCTTATCACCCAGCGCCCGTCTATAGAAGAGGGCTATACTAAGCTCACCGAAGCCCACCGCCAAAACGAGGAGCTAAACCGGAAACTGGGGCTGCTGGTCAAGTTAAGGGAGAGAAAGAGCCAGCTGGAGATGGCCATCGAGCGGGCGCAGGCAAACCTGATTACCGAACATAAATTAGCCCAGAGCAAAATTGCCGAGCTGGAGGCCAAGTCGGCAAAACTTCCCCAGCTAAGAACTGAGCTACAGCAGGCGGAAGCCAAACTACAAAAACTAGCGGAACAGGAAACAGAGCTAGGCCGGAAAAAGCAGGCCGGCCAGGAGCTGCGGAAGCAGCTAAACTATCTGGAGTCCAGCCAGACCCGCCTGGAAAAAGAAATAAAGGAGATAGAGGAAAAGCTCAATTTACTCTCCCACCAGGAGGGGGCTACCTGCCCCCTGTGCGAGACCGAGGTGGGCACCGACGGCTTACAACGTATTGAGACCAAATACACCACCGACCGGGACGGCAAAACTAATTCCCTGAACTCAAACCAGACTGAACTGGCCAGTAAAAGAACAGAGCTTGAGGCACTGGAAAATGAGATAGCCCCGCTGGAAACCAGGTTAAATCAGGATAAAGCCTCGGCGCAGAGCCAGGTCAGCCTCTTAAAGCAGGGCATTAACGAAGCCCAGGCCGTAGAAAATCAGCTAAGCCAGGCAAAAGAGAGCCTTAACCAAATCGAACAGCGCCTGGCCAGTAAGGACTTCGCCGCTACTGAGCAGGAGGCTTTAGCCCAAGTTGAGCAGGAAACAGCACGGCTTGACTACAACTCAGAGCAGCATGAGCAGGTGCGCCACCGCCTCACCGAGCTAGAGCAGTATGAAAGCCCCAAGCGTAAACTAGAAGAAGCCGACAGGCTCTTGAATCAAGAGAAGGAAGCAGCCCATAAAGCCGAGGAAGCCAGCCGGGAGCTGCGCCAGAGGCTGGAGGCTGACCACCAGAAAAGCCAGGAGCTAAATAAAGAACTCGGAGCCCTCCCCCGGCTGGCCAGTGATTTAACCCAGGCAGAGACGGAACACCATACGCTGGCCGCCCAGCAAAAGCAAGCCCAGGAACTAGCGTGGCAGGTGAAGTCAAAGCTGGAGCGCTGTGCTGAGCTGGAGGCCCAACAGAAGGAAAAGGGCAAACTGCTGTCTGAAGCGTCACGGGAGGAGAAAATATATAAAGACCTGGCCCAGGCCTTCGGCAAAAAGGGGATACAGGCCCTGCTCATTGAGATAGCCCTACCTGAAATTGAAGCTGAAGCCAATCGCCTGCTGGGACGGATGACCGATAACCGGATGCACGTCAAGATTGAAACCCAGAGAGAGACCAAGAAGGGAGACCTGCAAGAGACCCTGGATATAAAAATCGCTGACGAACTGGGAACACGTAACTACGAAATGTTCAGCGGTGGCGAAGCCTTTCGCATCAACTTTGCCGTCCGTATCGCCCTGTCCAAGCTGCTAGCCAGAAGGGCCGGAGCGCCGCTGCCCACCCTGATTATAGATGAAGGCTTCGGCACCCAGGATGTCGTAGGCATTGAAAAGGTAAAAGAGGCCATAAACTCAATTCAGGACGACTTTGAAAAGATACTGGTCATTACCCACATGGAGGAGATGAGGGACGCCTTCCCGACACGCATTGATGTTATCAAGACCGCCGAAGGCTCAACGATTGAGGTGAGCTAATCTATAGCCCCAGACTCGGGGCAATTCCCTTCATCGCTTCCAGCCCCAGCCCCAGAAATTCGTCAAGCTCAATCCCAAGCCCAGCACACTGAGCAATTTGCTCCCTGTTAGCGCCGGCGGCAAAACTTTTTTCCTTAAACTTCTTCCCCACCGACTTCGCCTCGACCCCGGCCAGCTTTTTATCGGGGCGCACCAGGGCGGCGGCAATGATTAAGCCGGTCAGCGGATCGGCACAATACAGGGCTTTATCCAGATTGGTCTCCAGGGGAATGCCATGGGCCTGATTATGGCACAGAATGGCGTGAGCCATCGCCTCACTACCTCCAAGCTCCCCGGCCAGGTCAGCCCCCAGCCGACTGTGGGTGCTCATATCCCCTTCGGTAAGCTCCATGTCAATATCATGCAACAGGCCGGTAAGCCCCCACTCCTCCTCATCCTCGCCGAAGCGCCTGGCTAAAGCCCGCATAATAGCCTCGGTAGCCAGCATGTGCTTTATCGTGTTGTTATTCTCGATATTGGCTTTGATTGAGTCCAGCGCTTCTTCTCGAGTCACCCTCGCCCCCTTTACTGCCAGGCAAAATGCTACCCACTCAAAGCATACTCCATGTCCTCGTCTTTATGCAATACTCGGCGCAAATACTGACCGGTGGCGGAAGATTTCTCCCTGACAATCTCCTCAGGGGTGCCGGTGGCAACTATATAGCCGCCCCGGTCGCCAGCCCCCGGCCCCAAGTCAACGATATGGTCGGCGTTCTTTATTACATCCAGGTGATGCTCGATGACCACCACGGTATTACCGGCATCAACCAGACGCTGCAGCACCCTAAGCAGCGCGGCCACATCCTCGAAGGAAAGGCCGGTGGTCGGTTCGTCAAGGATATAGAGTGTCCGGCCGGTTGACCGCCGTGACAGCTCGGTGGACAGCTTAACCCGCTGCGCCTCACCACCGGAGAGGGTAGGCGCCGGCTGACCGAGACGGATATATCCCAACCCCACATCCTTCATTGTCGCCAGTTTATTTTTTATCTTGGGGAAATGGTCAAAGAAGGCAAGCGCCTGCTCCACGGTCATATCCAGCACCTCGGCGATGTTCTTGCCCTTAAACCTGATTTCCAGAGCCTCCCGGTTATAACGCTTCCCCTTGCACACCTCGCAGGGGACGGTCACATCGGGCAGGAACTGCATCTCAATCTGGATATACCCCTCCCCACGGCAGGCTTCGCAG
>JABMRW010000079.1 GCA_013202445.1 Deltaproteobacteria bacterium
GGGGGGGGGCCAAGAAAAAACACCCGCTAAAAATCAGGCTATTTCCTCCCCTTATCCCCCCACCCCCAGTAATATTAACTTCCCTCTTTAATCAGGGCTATATCCTTGCGGTAGTGGCAGCCCTCAAAGTTAATCCGGGTGATATTTTCGTAGACCTTCTCTCTGGCTTCGGCGATGGTCTTAGCCCTGCCCACCACGGCCAGCACTCTGCCCCCGTTGGTGAGCACCTCCCCCTTTTCGCCCAGTTTAGTCCCGGCGTGAAAGACCATGATGTCCTTATCCAGGTCATCCAGCCCGCTGATGGGGAAGCCGGTCTTATAGCTTGCGGGGTAGCCGCCTGAGGCCATTACCACCCCCACGCAGGCATCCCGGCTCCACTCCACCTTCAGCTTGTCCAGCTTATTATCATTCACCGCCAGCATAATATCAACCAGGTCGGTCTGGAGCAGGGGTAGGGTAACCTGGGTCTCCGGGTCGCCGAAGCGGGCGTTAAACTCCAGCACCCTGGGATTACTGTCAGAAATCATAAGTCCGCCGTAGAGGACGCCCCGGTAGGCTCGGCCTTCGTCATGCATCGCCTTTACCGTCGGCTCCATAATTTTCTCTTTGACTGTTTTAGCCAGGGCTGGGGTCAGGAAGGGCGGCGGGCTGTAGCTGCCCATACCGCCGGTATTGGGCCCCCGGTTGCCGTCGTAGGCCGGTTTGTAGTCGCAGGCGGAGGTCATCGGGATTACGGTGTGGCCGTCGGTGAAGGCGAAGGTGCTCATCTCTCTGCCGGAGAGGTACTCCTCGATGATTACCCGGTCACCGGCGGCGCCGAAGGCTTTGGCTTCCATTATCCGGGAGAGGGCGTCCAGCGCCTGTGGTATTGAGTCGGCCAGAATCACCCCCTTGCCCGCCGCCAGCCCGTCGGCCTTGACCACGATAGGGGGCTGTTGTTGCTTGACATAATCTTTGGCTTTACTATAGTCGGAGAAGCTGGCGCTCCTGGCGCAGGGGATGTTATATTTCTGCATCAGCTCCTTGGCGAAGACCTTGCTTGATTCTATCTCGGCGGCCTGTCTGGTGGGACCGAAAATCTGCAGGCCCCGGATGAGGAACTGGTCGGCTATGCCCTCGGATAAGGGCGTCTCCGGCCCGACAACGGTCAGGTCTATATTCTCTGCCGAGGCGGTTTTGGCCAGCGCCTCTATATCGTTGGGCTTGATATCCAGGTTACGGGCAATCCCGACCGTGCCGGCGTTACCCGGAGCCACGTAGATTTCTTTTACCCTGGGGCTTTGAGCCAGCTTCCAGACCAGGGTATGCTCTCTGCCTCCACCCCCGATAACCAGTATCTTTATTTTACCCACCCCCCTTTTTATATGGTAACCCTATCCCCTGTGTCCCCTTCCCCTTAACTAGGGGAAGGGGAGTAAAGTTTTATTAAGGGGCTTCGCCCCTTCAATCTACCCCTTGTCTTTTCTTAATTAGTCCTTGACTCCAAGCATTTGTCTAATTGATTTGAATTGAGATGAGTCCATAAAACCGGAAACAGTTGAAGCGAAGAGTGGTTCGCTTACATATTTTCTTTGCGTATCTTGAATTGACCATGCAATATTTTCCCTTTTTTCAAAACATGCCATTTCTATGTCAGAGACATCCATACCTGGTGTATCAATTTTAAACAACTCGATTTCAAGGTGGATGATAAAATCGAGCAAAGCTTGTTCACCAAGTAAGGCTGACTTTTGAGCCATAGCAAATATGTCTTTTGGGTTAATTGTTCGCTCTACAAAAACATAATTTTGTGCGTCTAAAAGACCGGCGGTAGCCAGTAAAGAAACTTCATTACTAAATCTATTACCATAGTTACTAGTTAATTCCAGATAATACTTAGTCGTGTTTATTGCAATGAGACTAAAATTACTGTCTGCTCCCCATGCTTTAAGAAGTTCAGAACCTAGATAGATGTCATCTGCTGTCAGCATCTCCTCTTGCTTTTTGGGCTTCTTAAATTTATCAAAAAATCCCATTTAACTACCCCTCTCCCTCCCACTCTACAGTTGACATAACACTAAAAACAATTCCCCCTATCTAATTAGCTTTGAATTGTTTCCCGGCTTTTTTTCCTTCGTTTTACTCCCACTCGATAGTGGACGGAGGCTTGGAGGTTATATCATAGACGACGCGGTTTACCTCGGGGACTTCGTTGACGATGCGGTTGGAAATCTGCGCCAGAACGTCATA
>JABMRW010000080.1 GCA_013202445.1 Deltaproteobacteria bacterium
ATCCACCAGGTGGCGTAGGTGCTGAATTTATAGCCCTTGCGGTAGTCAAATTTCTCCACCGCCCGGATGAGGCCGATGTTGCCCTCCTGGATGAGGTCGAGCAGTGACATGCCCCGCCCGATATGCTTTTTGGCGACGCTGACCACCAGCCGCAGGTTGGCCTCTATGAGGTGCTTTTCCGCCTTCTCCGCCTCCAACTCAATATTATTCAGGTAGGCCTGGAGCTGTTTCTCGTAGTCGTGAATGTCACAGACGAAGCCGGGGTCGTTGACCAGATTCTCTATGCCCGCCGCCGAGACCTTCTCCCCCAGGGCGTCCAGGATTTCCTGCGGCAGCAGGTTGATATTGAGCGACATCTCGGTGAGGAAGTGTTCGGTTTCGGCTATTGATTTCTGGGAGTGGTGGGCCACCGCCAGAATCATGTTGGGGCTTATCTCGATGTCAATGCTGGACCGCAGCTTATTATTGTAGATTTTCTCCAGAAAGGTGGCCTTGGCCGGCAGCCCCAGGTGTTGCTGGAGGAGGTTGATAACGGGGGAGGCCTGAGCCAGCTCGTGGAGTATGGACATTAATATATCCGTAGCCGAGGGCTCTACCTCGTTTTCATCCAGGTAGTCCTGTTTAATATGCCTGATGCGCCGGCCCTCCTCCATCTTTCGGGCCAGGTCCTTTTCCTCGGCGCCGGTGAGCAGGGAAACCCGCCCGATTTCGTGGAGGTACATGCGAACCGGGTCATCGACTACCTCCTGGTAGTCCGTCTGTTCCAGCGGCGTTTCCATCTCCATGTCCGGCGTGGATTCCGGCTTTTGAATCTCAAGGTGCCTTACCTCGCGCCAGGGCGCGTCTTCCTCAGCGCCGTTTCCGTTGTCCTCGTCATTGGGGGCGGCGAAGGCGTTGGGCAGACCTTTGGGCTCTTCGGACTCGGGCTCTAGCCGATCATCATCGGACATTTTTTCATCGTCGTTTTTTTCCTTAGAAGCCATTGCCTCTACCCCCTTTGCTCGAACCGCAGCCGGCTCTTTTGCGCCAGTACCTTGCCCAGCTGGCTGCTGACGTCGGTGCCCATCTCTTTAAGCTTGGCCAGCTCGGCGGCGGTGCCACCCGACTGGGCTTCCAGGGCCAACACCGCCTCTATCTTGGTGGTGAGGTTACGCAGGAACTTTTCCCGCAGCTCCAGGGCGCACCGGGCGTACTTCTGCTCCAGATTATTGCTCAGCAGCTTTCTGGTTGCCAGTGAGTCCAGGTGCTCGTGGATGGCCGGCTCTAATTTTTTTCTTATTGCTTCTATTTTAGCACGCTGCTGCCAGGCAATAAAGATTTCCTTATTTTCGCTGTTTTCAAAGTAGTCCGGCAGCAGTCCTTCGTCCTGTGATTTAAGCTCCGGGTGCTGTAAGAGCAGCGCCAGGCAGAATTCCTCCCTGGGGCTGGAAAAACTTGAGCGCACCGGAACGGGAGTCGGCGGGGTGGTGGCCTGCCTTCTGACCTGCCCGGGTCTAATCCTTGCCAGGTCGGCTTCCAGGTCTCGTTCACTAACATTGAGCAGGCCGGCCAGTTTCTGCAGATAGTGCGCCCTGCGCACGTTGTCCTTGATTTCGCCGATGATGGGCAGCAGCCTGTCCCTGGCCGAAGCCTTGCCCTTAGCGGTGGTCAGGTCCAGCCCGGCGGTAGCCCTATCAAAGGTATAATCAACGATGGGCACCGACTCCGCCACCAGCTCCTGCCAGACTTTTATATCTTCTTTTATGACGTCGTCGGGGTCTTTGCCCTCCGGCAAAATGATGACCTTTATTTCGGCATCGAGGGTGTTTTCGTAGCCCACCGTCCTCAGCATGGCTTCCTCGCCGGCGGCATCGGCGTCGAGAGCTAAAGCCATGTTCCGGGTGAGCCTCTTTAAGATGCCGACCTGCTTTTCGGTGACGGCCGTGCCCATGGAGGCGACCGCGTTGTTGAAGCCGTTCTGGTGGGCGGTGATGACGTCCATGTAGCCTTCGACAATGACCGCCGTGTCCTGCTCCCTGACGGCGTCCTTAGCCAGGTTGATGCCGTAGAGGGTGCCGCTTTTATCAAATAACGGCGTCTGCGGGGAGTTGGTGTACTTGGGCATTGAATCGTCCAGCGCCCGGCCGCCGAAGCCGGTGACGCGTCCACGTATATCCATTATGGGGAACATCAGCTTATGACGGAAGCGGTCATGGGTCTTGCCGCCTTCGGCCTCTATTATCAGGCCGGCGTTGAGCAGTTCCTTTTCGGTATAGTCTCTTTCCGTCAGGTATTTCTTTAAGCCCTCCCAGCCGTCCGGGCTGTAGCCCAGATGGAAGTCTTTGATGGTCTGTTCGGTAAAACCCCGTCCGGCGGTATAGCCCTGCGCCTTTTTGCCGGCCGGCGAATTTAAAAGTAAATTATGGAAGTACTGCGCCGCCGCCTGGTTGACCTGGTATAGCTTCTGTTTCTCCTCGCTTTCCACGCCTGGTTCGAACCTGGTGGGGATAACGACACCGGCCTTCTGGGCGAGCTGCCTTAAGGCTTCGCCGAAGTCTATGTTCTGCTTTTTCATGATGAAGGAGAAGGCGTCGCCGCCTTTGTTGCAGCCGAAGCAGTGCCAGCTCTGCTGCTCCGGGTAGACATAGAAGGAGGGGTTCTTTTCAGCGTGGAAGGGGCAGAGCCCTTTGAAGGTGCGGCCGGCCTTGGTGAGGGTGATGTCCTGGCCGATGACCTCAACGATGTCTATTTTCTGTTTTACTTCGTCAATAGCGCCCATAATACTATATTATATACTATTTTGGCGGTTGTTTTGCTTCCTACCCCGCCCCATTTTTAAAACGTCGTTTTTCTTCCCACCCGCCCGCCCAAAAGAGGCTGTGCCTCTTAGACTCTCTTTTCCCCACCCCGAAGAGGGGATGCCGCTAGAACTTTTTGGGGGGAGAAAGGGGAGGCAACGTAACGGGGAGTTTAAGAGGGGTGTAACCCCTCTTTACCTTAAAGGGTGGCAGGGCGGGTAAAGATAAATCAGGGGGGCGGGGCTTCGTCCTCGCCAAAGAGGGGCAGAGTCCTGGCCTGGGGAGGGGTCTTGTCCTTTGGTTTTTGCTTGATAGCCGGCGGCTCCGCCTCGTGGGCGGGGTAAAGCTCCGCCGCCATCCTGGTGGCGTACTGGTCGGTCATGCCGGCGATATAGTCTGTCACCCTGCGCTCCAGCTCATCGCTGTAAAACCTGTACTCCTCCGGCATTTTATCAGCGTGCTCTTTGAAGTATCTATATAAAGCGCGAATTATTTCTCTTGCCTTTTCCGACTCACCCTGCGCCGAGCGTATATTATAGACCCGCTCAAAGAGAAAATGGCGCAGGTTATCGGTCGCCTCCAGAATCTGGGGGCTCATGGTTATAGACGGTTTTTCCTTCTCCGTGCCCATTGACGGCCAGCAGCGCTCTATAATGTCAACAACCATGGTGTTGATACGCAGGGAGCGGGTATTGCCCAGTATGGTTATGGCGGAGAGGGGTAAATCGCCCTCGGCGAGCATGCCCGCCCTGATGGCATCGTCGATGTCGTGGTTGATGTAGGCGATGGAATCCGAAATCTTGACCACCTCGCCCTCTAAAGTGCCGGCTTCTCCTACCCCTTCCCCCTGAATGCTGACTCTATCCTTGGAGTGGTTCAGGATACCGTCCCTCACCTCCCAGGTGAGATTTAGCCCGAGGCCGTCGTTTTCCAGCAGGTCAACCACGCGCAGGCTCTGCTCGTTGTGCTTAAAGCCCCTGTGGTAAAGCTCGTTTAAGACCTCCTCGCCGACGTGGCCGAAGGGGGTGTGCCCCAGGTCATGCCCCAGTGCGATGGCCTCGGTCAGGTCTTCATTGAGGTTTAAAGCCCGGGCGATGGTGCGGGCAATCTGGGCGACCTCTAAAGTGTGGGTAAGCCGGGTAACGTAGTGGTCACCCAGGGGGGTAATGAAAACCTGGGTCTTGTGCTTGAGCCGGCGGAAAGCCTTGCAGTGGATGATGCGGTCGCGGTCGCGCTGGAAGGCGGTACGCACCGGGCAGGGCTCTTCGGGTCTTTGCCTGCCCCGGGAGTTTTTGCTTTGCACGGCATGAGGGGAGAGGCTTTCTTCCCGTTCTTCGGTGAGCTGTCGGATATTGAGCCGACCAATCATTTGTGCTTTAGTTTGGCTTCCGCTTTGGCAATTATCTCTCTGGTGGTGCCTATCATGTCCGGGCTTATCGAGACCGAGGTGATGCCCCATTCCACCAGCTTTTCGGTCAGCTCCGGGTAGACCGAGGGCCCCTGCCCGCAGATGGAGGCGGTGACACCCATCTTTTTGGCTGTCTTGATTACCCTTTCCAGGGCCACCATCACCGCTTCGTTGCGCTCGTCAAAGGTATCGGCCAGCTTTTCGCTGTCGCGGTCAATGCCCAAAATGAGCTGGGTTAAGTCGTTGGAGCCGATGGATATGCCGTCGATGCCGACCTCCAGGAACTTTTCCAGAATTAAGACGTTGGAGGGGACTTCGACCATCATCCATAGTTTAAAGTCCTCGGCGCGCTTTAAGCCTTCGGCTTCCATTATTTTCTTGGTTCTGGTCAGTTCGTCAACCGTCCTGACGAAGGGCAGCATCACCCAGAGGTTCTTGTGCTCCCGCCTGACCTTCTTGATGGCTTCCAACTCCAGCTTGAAGACTGCTGTATCGGTGATATAGCGGGAAGCCCCCCTGTAGCCAATCATGGGGTTCTCTTCTTGCGGTTCGTACTCCTGGCCGCCGGTAAGCTCCCGGTATTCGTTGGTCTTGAAGTCGGTGGTTCTATAGACCACGGGGCGGGGGGCAAAGGCCCTGGCAAAGGTATTAATGCCCTGATAGAGCTTATCGACGAACTCACCTCCCCGCTTCTGGCTAATCATATACTGGGGGTGCTCGCCAATCTGGGCGACGATGAACTCGGCGCGCAGCAGGCCCACGCCGTCGACATGGCGGGCGGCCACCTTTTCGGCCAGCTCGGGCTGAGCCAGATTTACGTAAACCCTGGTCCTGGTCCTGATGGCTTCCCGGAGGATGTCGGAGACGGCGGTGGTTTTTATTCTCCGGGTCACCTTGCCGTCATAGACCTTGCCGTGTGAGCCGTCCACGGTGATTATCTGCCCGTTGGTGAGTGTTGTGGTTGCCTCTCCGGTGCCGACCACGCAGGGAATGCCCAGCTCGCGGCTGACAATGGCGGCGTGGGCGGTGCGGCCGCCGCGGTCGGTGACAATGGCCACCGCCCGTTTCATGGCCGGGACGAAGTCCGGGGTGGTCATTTCCGCCACCAGTATATCGCCTTCGTGCACCCTGTCTATCTGGGAGATTTCCTTTATTATCTTGACCGGGCCGGAGGCGATGCCCGGGCTGGCTTTATCGCCGGTGAGGAGCACCGGAGCCGTGATTTCATCTTCATCCTCGGCGTTTTCTTTGATGGTGGTTACCGGCCGGGTCTGGACAATAAAGATTTCGCTGTTCTCCTTGGCCCACTCAACGTCCTGGGGGAATTTGTACCAGTCCTCCAGCCGTTTGCCCAGTTCGGCTATCTTGATTATTTCTTCATCGGTTACCTTCTGCAGGCTTTGCTCCGCCGCCGGGATTTCCGCCCAGATATTGGCCTCTTCGCCGGTGGCGCCCGGATTCCTGACCAGTTGGTGCTCCTGCCGGGCCGGTTTTTTGCTGACGATTCTGGTTGTCTTTTTATCAACGATATAGAGGTCCGGGGTTACCTCTCCGGAGACAATAGCCTCGCCGAGGCCGTAGACGGCCTCGATGATGATGGTGTTGCTGTCGCTGGTTACCGGCTCTATGGTGAACATTACCCCCGAAGCCTGGGACTGCACCATCTTCTGCACCGGCACGGCAATGCCCAGCTTGAAGTGGTCGAAGCCCTGCTGGTGGCGGTAGAAGATAGCCCGAGGCTCAAAAAGCGACGCCCAGCACCCCCGTACGGCGGTGATGACCTCCTTCTTGCCCTCGATATTGAGGAAGGTGCGCTGCTGGCCGGCGAAGGAGGCTTCGGGCAAATCTTCGGCGGTGGCCGAAGAGCGCACCGCCACCAGCCCGCCGTCCATCCTGGCGTAGGCCTTTTCAATCTCCCCGGCTGTTTCCGGGGGCATGGGGGTATCGTTGATTAGCTGTTTGACCTGGTCGGCAGTCTGGTGAAGCTGTTTGCTGTTATTAGGGTCTAACGGCTTTAGCAGTTTGCGGATTTTGTCGGTGAGTTTTGATTTTTCCAGAAAGTCAAAATAGGCATCGGCGGTTACAATGAAGCCCGGGGGGACCGGTATTCCGGCCCTGGTCATCTCGCCGAGGTTGGCTCCTTTGCCGCCGGCGGTGGGTACGTCCTCTTTGGTAACATCCTTGAACCAGACAATGGCCTTCTGGCCTGGGCGCATGCTATTCCTCCTTGCAGTTATCTTTTAACCAGGGTCGGGTCACTAAAGTGGAGTTTTTGACTAATGCATTAGCTTAAGGCTAATCGAGGTTTCTCCTTTGGCGATTGCTGCCCTAATTATACCATAACGTGCTAATTTATCTACAATGCTGGGGGAAAATCCCCCTTGGTCCCCCTTTACGAAAGGGGGAGGTTTAGCCTGATTTTTAGAGTGCGTGTTGTTTCCCACCCTCCCGCCCTCATAAGCTACGCTTCTAAAACTTTCTTCCCCATCCCCTTTTAGCGGGTGTTTTTCTACCCACCCACCCGCCCTTAAGAGGTTAGACCTCTATCGGTTCTTTTTTGTGGGGGTGGGGGGAAAAGGGGAGGCGAAGCCTTAACTTTTAATGGGGATTAGATGGGGATGAAGCGCGCAATCATGGGGGTTTAAGGGGGGGCTAAAGCCATGAATTTAGGGGGTTTAAGGGGGACGAAGTCC
>JABMRW010000081.1 GCA_013202445.1 Deltaproteobacteria bacterium
GCTGTGTTGCACAGTTGAGTACCAGCCCTGTATGGTTCACGCCGGCCCGTTTGCCAATATTGCTGTTGGCCAGTCTTCCATCATCGCCGACCGCATCGGCCTCAAGATGTTCGATTACCATATTACCGAAAGCGGATTCGCCGCTGATATCGGTTTTGAAAAGTTCTGGAACGTGAAATGCCGCTACAGCGGGCTTAAGCCCCACGTATCGGTGCTGACCACTACCATAAGAGCGCTCAAGATGCACGGCGGCGGCCCCAAGGTGGTGGCCGGCCTGCCGTTGCCCGAGGCCTACACCAAAGAAGATGTTGGCCTGGTGGAGAAGGGCCTGCCCAATATGCAGCACCTTATCGGGGTTATCCGTAAGTCCGGCATCAACCCGGTGGTGTGCATTAATGCCTTCCATACCGATACCAAGGACGAGATTGCCGTGGTCAGGAAAGCCGCCGAGGCTGCCGGGGCGCGCTGCGCCACTTCGACACACTGGGCGGATGGTGGCGATGGCGCACTGGAGTTTGCCGATGTGGTCAAGGAAGCCTGCGAAGAAGAGAGCAAGTTCAAGTTCCTCTATCCCAACGAAATGAAGCTGCGGGAGCGCGTGGCAATGGTCGCCAAGGAAGTCTACGGCGCCGACGGCGTCTCCTGGACGCCGGAAGCCGAGGCTAAGGCCAAGGCTTTCGAGGCTGACCCGAAATATGACGAGTATGCCACCATGATGGTCAAGACTCACCTGTCCCTTACTCATGACCCGGTGCTCAAGGGTGTCCCCAAGGGCTGGACGCTGCCCATCCGCGATGTCCTTATTTATTCGGGCGCCAAGTTCCTGTGTCCCGTTGCGGGGACCATTACCCTGATGCCGGGCACCAGTTCCAACCCGGCCTTCAGGAAAGTGGATGTTGACGTAAAGACGGGTAAGGTTTCCGGGTTATTCTAGGTTTAAGGAGAGCTGTTTGAGTTTTAATATCGCCGTAGCCGGAAAGGGCGGCACCGGAAAGACCTCTGTAGCCAGTCTGGTTATCCGTTACCTGATGAAGAAGGGAGCGGGGCCGATTCTGGCTATTGATGCCGACCCCAACGCTAATCTGGGGGAGAGTTTAGGACTTGACATAAAACAGACGCTTGGCTCCCTAATCGCCTCTTTTAACGATGAGAAGATAAACATTTCTCCTGGCATGACCAAGGAAACCTACCTGGACTTAAAGATGAACGAGGCTATAGTCGAGGCCAAGGGCATTGACCTGGTGACCATGGGCCGGGGGGAGGGGCCGCACTGTTACTGTTACCCCAATGTCCTCCTGAGGAAGTTTGCCGACACCCTTTCCGGTAACTACCCCTACACGGTTATGGATAACGAGGCCGGGATGGAGCACCTGTCAAGGCGGACGACCCAGAATATCGACGAGCTGCTGCTGGTTTCCGACCATTCGGTGAAGGGGGTAAGGACTCTAGCCCGGATAAGGGAGCTGGTGGACGAGCTGAAGCTGGAGGTGAAGCGGCAATCGGTGATCATCAACATGGTTCCCGACGGGCTTGACCCTATGGTGGTCAGCGAATTGGCCCGGTTGGGGATTGAGCCGGCCGCCATCATACCCCTGGATGAGGTGGTATCCCAGTATGACATTAAGCTAAAGCCACTGCTTGACCTGCCCGATAGCTCCAGGGCGGTGCAGGCAATTAATAATCTAATGACCATGCTACTAGATGGAAAGGGGTGAAAAATGACAGCCAAACTTATTAAAGGCGCTGAAGTGGCCGTGCAAATTCGCGAAGAATTAAAGAAGGAGATTGCCGAACTAAAGGCGAAGCACAACATCGTGCCCGGATTGGTAACAGTGCTGGTCGGCGCCGACCCGGCTTCGCAGGTATACGTCGGTGCCAAGGAGAAGACCTCCAAGGAACTGGGTATCTACTCGGAGAGGTACGACCTATCGGAGAAGACCGAACAGGCCGAGCTGCTGAAATTGATTGACAAGCTCAATAAAGACCCCAAGATTAACGGCATCCTGGTGCAGCTGCCCCTGCCCAAGCACCTTAACGAGGGGGAAGTCCTCTACGCCATCGACCCCAAGAAGGACGTTGACGGCTTCCACCCGGTGAACGTGGGCAAGCTGATGATAGGCGAGCCGGACTATATGCCCTGCACCCCGGCCGGCATCCAGCAGCTTTTAATCCACTCAGGCACCCAGATTGAGGGCGCCGAGGTGGTCGTGGTGGGGCGGAGTAACATCGTTGGCAAGCCCATCGCCAATATCTTATTGCAGAAGGCGCCGGGGGCCAACGCCACCGTCACTATCTGCCATACTAAAACGCGCGACATGGCCTTCCATACAAAGAGGGCCGATATATTAATAGTGGCTGCGGGAAAGCCCAAGTATATTACCGCCGATATGGTGAAAGAGGGGGTGGTGGTCATCGACGTCGGCGTGAACGAAATCGGCCGGACGGCCGAGGGCAAGCGAATACTGGCCGGCGACGTTGATTTTGAGACGGTCAAGGAGAAGGCCAGTGCCATCACCCCGGTCCCGGGTGGGGTGGGGCCGATGACCATAACCATGCTGATGATGAACACGGTCAGGGCGGCCAAGGTAGCCGCCGGCCTAGCCTAGGAGGTATAGCAGATGGAATATAAGATTGAGAAAAAGCCGGCGCCGGGCAGGGATGAGGTAGAAGTGCTGGGAGACACCTTCGAGGAGGGTAAACCCGAGGGCGAGGACGTGGGGAAGTGGCGGCAGAAACTGGGCAGCCGGGAGGATAAGCTCAAATACCTGCAGAACGGTGAGCGCTACTGGTTCAGCGAGGAGTGGTTCGGCAGCGAGAAGCGGAAGACTCCGGCTTAAGAGTAAGGAGGGATAATTATGGCTTTAGAAATCCCCAAGACAGCCTACAGTGGAAAAATCAGAGAGATAAAGCTGGGCAGCGGTGACAAGGCGGTGACCGTCGGCGGCGAGACCGCCTACCCGTTTTACCTCTTTGAGGGGGAGATGCCGCGTCCGCCCCGGATAGCCATGGAGGTCTGGGATATGCAGCCCGAAGGCTGGGCCCCGGCCGCCCTGGAGCCGTTTAAGGGGGTAACCGACGACCCGGCTGCCTGGGCCAAGAAGTGCGTTGACGACTACGGCGCCGAGATGGTCTGCCTGCAGCTGGTGAGCACCGACCCCAACGGGCTTGACCGGGGTGCCGAGGAAGCCGCCGCCGTGGTCAAGAAGGTGGCCGACGCCATCGATGTCCCCTTGATTGTCTGGGGCACGGCTAATCATGATAAGGATACCGAGGTATTGCGGCTGGTGGCCGAGGTCTGCCAGGGGAGGGACCTGATTATCGGGCCGGTGGAGGAGGGCGACTACAAGAAGATTGGCGCCGCCGCTATCGGCTACCACCACATCGTGATGTCATCAACGCCGATAGATATCAACCTGGCCAAGCAGCTTAATATTCTGCTGGGCAACCTGGGTGTTCCCGATGAGCTGCTGATAATGGACCCCACCGTCAGCTGTATCGGCTACGGCATCGAGTATTGTTATTCGGTAATGGAGCGGATGAGAATGGCCGGCTTGACACAGCAGGACGACAAGCTGCAGTATCCGCTTATTTGTAATATATCCAAGGAAGCCTGGAAGACCAAGGAAGTGCATATGGCCGATGATGAGCTTAATATGGGTGATGCCAGGAAGCGGGGAATCTTGACGGAAGCGATTTCAGCTACGGTGCTGCTTATGGCCGGCGGGGATGTAATGATTATGCGGCACCCCGAAGCCATAAAGCTGGTCCGGGAGATGATAGCCGAACTGACGGCTTCCTGAAATAATAGACATTAAAAGAGGTGACCGAACGATGGCAGAAGAAAAAGCTAAAAGCATCGATAACGCCAGTCTTAAGATGATTGAAAAAGCGGCCAAAGACGGGGTTAACACCGCTTTTGACCGGGCGGAAGCAATGAAACCCTGTCCTATTGGTATGGTGGGCAGTTGCTGCAAGAACTGCAGTATGGGGCCCTGCCGGGTGCCGCTGCCCAAAAGTTTGGAAGAGACCCCCGAGGATAAACGGAAGCGGAGGGGGGTCTGCGGGGCTACTGCCGAGACTATCGCCGCCCGTAATTTCATCAGGATGATAGCCGGTGGGGCGGCGGCCCACTCCGACCATGGGCGGGGGGTGGCCGAGCTTTTCCTGGCGGTAGCCAAGGGAGAGGCATCAGGCTACGAGCTGAAAGACGAGCAGAAGTTACTGCAGGTAGCCCTGGACTGGGGCATTGAAATCGGCGACCGCAGCAACAATGAAATTGCCGTTGATATTGGCGAGAAGGCGCTGAGTGAGTTCGGCAAGCAGGAGGGCGAAATAGATTTCCTCCGAAGGGCGCCGTTAAAGCGCCAGGAACTGTGGCGGCAGCAGGGGGTTGCCCCCCGCGGCATTGATAGAGAGATTGTGGAGATAATGCACCGGACCCACATGGGGGTTGACCAGGACTACAAAAACCTGCTCCAGCAGGGAGTCAGGGCGTCTTTGGCCGACGGGTGGGGCGGCAGTATGATTGCCACCGAGCTACAGGACATCCTGTTCGGCACCCCGGCGCCGGTTCTGAGCAAAGTAAACCTCGGGGTGATTAAGAAGGATGAGGTAAATATCATCATCCATGGCCACGAGCCGCTACTTTCCGAGATGATTGTCGCCGTGTCTCAGGACCCGGAGATGATAGAGCTGGCCAAGTCCAGCGGGGCCAAGGGGATAAACCTGGCCGGGATATGCTGCACCGCCAACGAGATACTGATACGCCACGGCGTGCCGCTGGCCGGTAATTTCCTGCAGCAGGAGCTGGCTCTGGTCACCGGCGCGGTGGATGCTATGGTGGTGGATGTGCAGTGCATTATGCAGTCCCTGCCCGATATTGCCCAGTGCTATCATACCAAGATTATCACCACCTCGCCCAAGGCTAAAATACCGGGCGCGGTTCATGTTGAGTTTGACGAGCACAACGCTGTGGAGTCGGCGCGGGCTATAGTCAAGACGGCTATTGAGGCTTTCCCCAAGCGGGGGAGTAATATTGATATTCCCAAAGAGACGACTGACCTGGTGGCGGGATTCAGCCACGAGACCATCAACTACCTGCTGGGCGGTATTTTCCGGGCTTCCTACCGGCCGCTTAACGACAACATCATCAACGGGCGGATAAGGGGGGTGGCCGGCGTGGTTGGCTGCAATAACCCACGGGTTACCCATGACGATATTCACGTTACCATGATTAAGGAACTTATCAAGAATGACGTGCTGGTGGTTCAGACCGGCTGTAGCGCCATGGCGGCGGCCAAGGCGGGGTTGCTGACCCCTGAAGCGGCTAAATACGCCGGTAAGGGGCTGGCCGAGGTCTGTGAGACCGTTGGCATACCGCCGGTGCTGCACATGGGCTCCTGTGTTGATAACAGCCGGATATTGATGGCGGTTACCGCCATGGTCAAGGAGGGGGGTTTGGGCGATGATATCAGCGACCTGCCGGTGGCCGGAGCCGCACCTGAGTGGATGAGCGAGAAGGCTATATCCATCGGGCAGTACGTCGTAGCTTCCGGTATCTACACCGTCTTCGGCGTTAACTGGCCTACCCTGGGCAGTAAAGAGGTGACCGACTTCCTATTTAAGGACATGGAGGATATGTACGGCGGGATGTGGGCTTTTGAGCCCGACCCGATTAGAGCCGCTCACCTTATGATTGCCCATATCGATAAGAAGCGCAAGGCTCTGGGTATTGATAAGGCCAGGGAGCGGGTGCTCTACGATATGGATATGAGAAGAGAGCTGGATGCGGTTTAAGCGCTCTAGTTAAGGTAATGGAGGACTTAAAGATATGTCTAAGATTATAGCGTCGGCAGCCATCAGAGGGGCTTACAAGATTATAGATAACGCGGAGAAGAAGTGGAAGGAGGCGATGGATAAGTGGGGGGCTAAAGAACCGGTGGGCTTTCCCAATACCGCCTACTACCTGCCCGTAATCTACGGGATTCTGGGCAACAAGGTGGAAAAGCTGGGCGATATGGAGCCGGTGCTGAAGAGATGTAAATCCCTGCTGCCGCCCCCGGTGAGGGAGAATCACCCCTTGCCCTATCTGGCGCCAGCCCTTGACGCCGGCATGGCCACCTTATTTGCCGAGGAGCTGATAGAGGCTATAAGGTACCTGGAGCAGCCTGACTTTTATACCAAGACGGAAGACCCCACCGATGATAATATCTGGCTGGGCGCCGCCGACGACGTCATCCTGAGGAAGCGGGGGGTTGAGTTTGTTGACGGCACCGCCCCCGGTTTTGCCGCTATCGTCGGGGCGGCCCCGACCAGCAAGATAGCCGCCAGTATTGCCCAGGAACTCCAGCAGAAGAACCTCTACGTGTTTATGGCTTCAGAATATAACGGTAAGAGATTCTCCGAGCAGCTGGTGGAGGAGGGGGTGCAGATTGGCTGGCCGACCCGGCTGGTCTCCTTCGGCCCCGATATCAGCGCCGCCGTCTTCGCCATGGGCTTTGCCACCAGGGCGGCTATGTCCTTCGGCGGCGTTGCGCCCGGCGATTACCGCAAGCTCCTTATCTATAACAAAGACCGCATTTTTGCCTTTGTTTTGCCCATGGGCTATGTTACCGACGAGTGGTACGCCACCGCCGCCGGTGCAATCAGCTGGGGATTCCCGGTTATTGCCGATACCCCCATACCCGAAGTCCTGCCGACCGGTATATGCACCTACGAGCACGTTGTCTCCAATATCC
>JABMRW010000082.1 GCA_013202445.1 Deltaproteobacteria bacterium
CCAAGGGACAGAATATCTATCCCAGCGATATTGAATATGTGCTGGCTGGTCATCCCAAGGTGGCTGAAGTGGGGGTGGTGGGTATACGTGATGAAGTGCGTGGGGAGACGCCCCGGGCTATCATCAGGTTAAAGCCGGGTGAGGTGGCTACCGAACAGGAGATAAAAAAGTTTTGCCTCGGGCGTCTGGCTAACTATAAGGTACCCAGAGAGATTGTTTTCACCGTTTCTGAGCCTTAAGAAATAATTAGAGCTTTAAACCGTTTTTAGTTATAGTTCACCTTTGGAGAAATACTGTTGAAGAGAAGGGTAGTAGTAACTGGGATGGGTGCCGTAACCCCTCTGGGGGTGGGGGTAGAGGCAAGCTGGCGGTCTTTATGCCAGGGGAAATCGGGGGTGGGTGCGATTACCGGCTTTGATGCCAGCAGTTTCCGGACCAGGATTGCCGGTGAGGTTAAGGGGTTTAATCCGCTGGATTTCATCGACCGTAAGCTGGTAAGGCGGGGAGACCGTTTCATCCATTTTGCCCTGGCCGCCGCCCGGATGGCGCTTGAGGATTCAGGGTTAGCCATAAATGCCGGTAACAGCGAGCGGGTGGGGGTATCGGTTGGGACGGCCATGGGGGGCATAGAAAGTATAGAGAAGAACCACGAGCTGCTGATTAAGGGCGAGCGCCAGAAGATTTCCCCTTTCTTCGTCCCCAGTTTCCTGTGCAATATGGCCACGGGACAGATTGCAATAGAGTTCGGGGCCAGGGGGGCTAATATGTGTTCGGTGACCGCCTGTGCCTCAGGGACACATGCCATTGGCGATGCTGCCAGAGTTATCCAGTGGGGAGAGGTTGATGCCATGATTGCCGGCGGGGCTGAAGCGGCCATCAGGCCTCTGGTATTTGCCGGACTGGAGCCGGTGAAGGTGATGACGGTTAGGAACGATGAGCCGGAGAAGGCGAGCCGCCCCTTTGATAAGGAGCGTGACGGCTTTGTTATCGGGGAGGGGGGGGGAATCGTCATCCTGGAGGAGCTGGAGTTTGCCTTAAGTAGAGGGGCCAGGATTTATGGTGAGGTACTGGGCTACGGCCTTAATAGCGATGCCTATCATATAACCGCTCCTGACCCTGGTGGCACGGGGGCAGCCAGCTGTATGAGACTGGCGCTTGACGATGCCGGTATCGCTACCAGCCAGGTTGATTATATTAATGCCCACGGCACTTCAACCGTGCTCAATGACCTATCCGAAACGAAGGCGATAAAGAGTGTGTTTGGAGAGCGGAGTTACCAGATACCGATTAGCAGCAATAAATCAATGCTGGGTCATATGTGGGCTGGTGCCGGGGTGGTGGAGGCAATATTCAGCCTGATGACTATTACCCAGAGCATAATTCCACCCACCATCAACTATGAGACTCCCGACCCGGAGTGCGACCTTGATTATGTGCCCAATGTGGCCAGAAAAGCCGAGGTAAAGATTGCCCTTTCTAATTCCTTTGGCTTTGGCAGCACTAACGGCACCCTAATCCTCGGCAAGTTCTCTTCTTAAGGAAGAGTCGTCTCCTTATCTGAGTCCACCCCCCATTTTGAAGTGTTGTCTTATTTCCCATACCCGCCCGCCCAAAAGGGCTTCGCCTCTAAGACTCTCTTTACCTCACCAAACAGGGGGAAAGAAAGTTTCAGAAGCGTAGCTTATGAGGGTGGGAGGGTGGGAAGCAAAACACACTCTAAAAATCGGGCTGGACTTCCCCCTTTTACTCCCTTTTTAACCTATTGCCAACGATTGCAGCATATGCTATGGTGCATAGTGCTGCTAGGTGTTATGCTAAGCGAGGTATTGATATGGCAAAAAAGAATGAATTAATCAAAGGCAATATTGATTCCCTGCTTCTCTGCGTAATAGTTCAGCAGCCCATGTATGGTTACCATATTATCAAGGAGCTGGAGAAGAGGAGCCAGGGCTACTTTAAATTTAAAGAGGGTACTCTTTACCCCGCTCTCCATCGCTTGGAGAAGGCGGGCTTAATACGGGGCGAGTGGCAGACGCTGCCCAACGGGCGGCAGAGAAGATATTATCACATAACGGAAAATGGGCTGAATATATTGGCCGCCAAGAGGGGCCAGTGGCTGGATTTCCTGACGGCCATGAATCTAATTATTCAACCGGTGCCTAAATAGTTTGAGGTGGGGGAATGCTGACCGTCCTCAGTCATTATCTGGATAGTATAAGAGATAACCTGAGGCTTGACCACTCCTCGGAGAAAGAGGTCATCCAGGAGCTGGAGACGCATATCGAGGACGAGGTCCAGGAGCTGCGGGAATCGGGACTATCGGAGGAGGAGGCGGCTGACACCTGTTTGACTCTCCTGGGCTCGGCCAAAATGGTAGCCCGCCAGATATACGAGGCTCATAGCCAGGGTAGCTGGACTCAGGCTTTGCTGGCGGCTACACCCCATATACTTTTCGGTCTCTTATTTGCGCTTAACTGGTGGCGGGGCGTCGGCTGGCTTTTGGGTATGCTGGTGCTGGTCCTCGTTATGGCCGTCTACGGCTGGTGGCGGGGTAAACCGGCCTGGCTTTTCCCCTGGCTGGGTTACTCTTTGCTGCCGGTGGTGGTGGCGGCTCTGCTGCTGCTCTATCTGCCTAAAAGCTGGTCCTGGGTAGCCATCCTCGTTTATCTTCCCCTGGCGTTATGGCTGTTATACTCCATCACCGTTCGGACTATAAAGAGAGACTGGTTATACACCTCGCTGATGTTGTTACCGTTGCCTACCATCGTCGGTTGGTTTGTGGCTATTGAGCCGGTGAATCAACTCCCCGAGCACTGGCTCCAGCGCATGCAGGATTTTGCTCCCTGGATTGGATTGACCTTCCTCGCCTTGGGTGTAACTGTGGCTACATTCATTCGGGTGAGAAAGCGCTGGTTGCGGGTTTCGGTCCTGGTGGTATCGGGAATGATAACTTTAACCATGGTCGCCTATTATGCTGAGGGTAGGCTCAGTATACCCGCCTTTATGATTCTCCTGGTGGTAATGCTGCTGGTCTTGCTCAGCCCGGCCTTGGTAGAAAGAACCCTGAGGCATTCCGGCTAACAATTAAGCAAGGGTTTAGGCTGCTATCTGGACAGGGGGCCATAATTGCAGAAGGTAGCTATTGTTGCCGATAGTGTTGCCTGCCTCACCAGGGAAATGGTGGAGCAGTATGGGATTACCATTGCCCCCATCCCCATTTCTTTTCAGGGAAAGATATACCGGGACTGGGTGGATATAACCCCCTCCGAGGCTTACGAGCTCTTCCTGAAAGACCCGGATTCATTTAAGACAGCCGGCGCCTCACCCGGAATCTTCCTTGAAGCCTACCGCCAGGCGAGTAAGCGAGCCAAAAATATCCTTTGCGTTACCCTCTCGGTTAAGCTTAGCGGGGCATACGATGCGGCCAGGCAAGCAATAGAGGAGGCAAGGAAAGAGCTTCCTCAGATATCCGTAGAGGTAGTGGATTCCAAGACGGTTACCGCCTCTGAGGGCTTTGTTGCCCTGGCCGGCGCGCGGGCGGCTGAGGCGGGCAAAAGCCTGGCTGAGGTGGTTAAAGCCGCCGAGGAGATGAGAGAACGAGTTACCTTCCTGGCCCTTTTAGAAACCATCCGTCATGTTTACCGCACCGGGCGCATACCCAAAATAGCCGCCATGGCCGGGTCTGTGCTTAGAATTAAGCCGATACTTACCAGCTCCGGGGGCGTGGTTCGTTTTATGGGCGCGGTGAGAAGCCGGGCGCACGGCATAGACAAGATGCTTAAGATAATGAGGAATAGGGTGGGGCAGAGTCCGGCGCATGTGGCGGTGATGCATGCCTATGCTCCGGACGAAGCCGAGAAGCTGAAAGAGCGGGTCTCAGCCGAGTTTAATTGCGCTGAGCTCTGGCTTACCGAGTTCAGCCCGGTGATGGGCTACGCCACCGGCACCGGAACTTTAGGACTGGCTTTTTATAAGGAGGATTAAATGGTTTACGGTATTGTAGCTGTGGTTCTGGGCTATCTGCTCGGCTCCATTCCCACGGCTTACATCGTTACTCGCCTGGTCAGGGGCAAAGATGTCCGCCAGCTGGGTGGGGGTAATGTGGGTGGCTTGAATGTCTACCGGGAGGTGGGTTTTTTACCGGCAGCGGTGGTGGCTATCGTTGACCTGGGCAAGGGAGCTGCCGCCGTGGCCATAGCCTACTGGCTTTTGGATTTGTCCCTGGCCTTCGTCCTGGCGGTGGCGCTGGCGGCTGTGGTCGGGCATAACTGGATGCTTTTCCTCAAATTCAGCGGGGGCAAAGGGATGGGCCCGGCTATAGGCGGCCTGTTTGTTTTGCTGCCCATCTACGGCTATCCGCTGGGGTTAGCCTTCTTCTTCGCTGTAGTCTTTATACTCTTTATCATCACCCGTAATGTCGCCCTGTCTATGGGCGTTGGGCTGTTATCGCTGCCCTTTATCGCCTGGCTGGGCATGAATTCTATACCTGAGCAAACCGAGTTTATCATCTACAGTGTTGCGCTTGGCTTGATAATACTGGCGAAATTTACCCCCACCGCTATAGCGGCCGTGGCCAGGACGCGGAGTGTTAAGGGTTTTGTCTTTGACCGCGGGCGTAAAGGTAAAAAACAGTAAGCTGTCTAGTCAAACGGCGGCAAACATTCTATAATGGGGGTTGTGGAGGACAGCAGGCTTCTTTCTGATGTGCAGCGGCTGACTGGGATGTCTACCAGCGAATGAGAGCCACGGCTGAGCAGATGCACCGTAACCACTATGCGGTGGATATACCTCCAGAGATATTACTCCGGTGCTGGACAAGGTTGTTCGTGCGGCGAGACACTAATTTTATAAAACGAGACAGGGGGTTATGGAAACATGAATGAAGAGACTAAGAAAATAAAGAATCTGCTGGAAAAATTATCTAATGCTCACGGGATTTCCGGGTACGAGGGAAATGTCAGGGAGATTATCAAGAAAGAAGTAAAGTCGTATGTGGACGAGGTTAAAGTCGATACATTCGGCAATTTAATCGCCATCAAAAAAGGGAAGTCGCCTTTGGTTATGCTGGCCGCCCATATGGATGAGATAGGTCTGATGGTCAAATATATCGATGACGAGGGCTTCATCCGGTTCGCCAAAGTGGGCGGCTGGTTTGACCAGACGCTGGTTAACCAGCGGGTGTTATTGCATACCAAAAAGGGCGTAGTTGCCGGAGTTATCGGCTCCAAACCGGTGCATGTGATGGAGAGCGAGGAACAAAAGAAGGCGATAGAGGCCAAGGATATGTTCATTGATGTTGGCGCTTCGTCAAAGGACGATGCTATGGCGATGGGCATTGAGCCCGGAGTACCGGTATCAATTGACCGGAAACTGGTGGCACTGGCCAATGATAAGGTAACCGGCAAGGCCTTTGATGACCGCGCCGGCGGTGCGGTGCTGATTACCGCCCTGCAGAGAATCGCCGGTATGAGCCTTGAGTCCACGGTAATGGCTGTCTTCACCGTTCAGGAGGAGGTGGGCTTAAAAGGGGCTAAGACATCTGCTTTCGGGCTGAACCCCGACGTTGCCGTTGCTATTGATACCTGCATACCGGGGGACCATCCCGGCATAAAAAAGACGGACTCCGCCATTCAAGTCGGCCAGGGACCGGCGATTACGGTAATGGATGCCGGCGGCAGGGGGGTGATTACGCACCCGAAGGTGCTGGAATGGCTGCGGGAAACGGCCAAGGCCAAGGGTATTCCCTATCAGATGGATGTAACCGAGAGGGGCACCACTGATGCCACTGCTATCAGCTTGACGCGTGAAGGCATTCCCTCGGGGGTGATTAGCGTAGCCTCGAGGTATATCCACACGCCGGTGGAGCTGTTGAGCTTGAAAGACCTGGTAAAGACCGCCGACCTGGTGGTCGAGGCTATTAAATCAGTGGGTGGTTACTTCTAGGGGCTGGGGAGGGTTGACTATGAAGATTAAATACCTGGGCCATTCCGCCTTTGTTATCACCTCAAACAAGGGAGTTAAGATAATCACCGACCCCTATGCGCCCGGTCCTGATTTGACCTACGGGGAAATAACCGAGTCGGCTGATGTTGTTACCGTCAGTCACGGCCATCATGACCATAACAATGTGGCGGCGGTGAGGGGTAATCCTGAGGTGGCTAACCGGGCGGGCCGGTCTGAGGTTAAGGGAATAGAGTTCAGGGGAATTGCCAGCTATCATGATGATACTGGTGGGAAGCGGGCTGGTAATAACCTTATAATTTGCTTTGAGATGGATGGGGTAAGGGTCTGTCACCTTGGTGACCTGGGTCACCGGCTCGATGATAAGCAGCTAAAAGAGATAGGCCGTGTAGATGTATTGTTCGTACCGGTGGGTGGCCTTTATACCATTGATGCCAAAGTCGCCACCGAGGTCTGTAACCAGTTAAAGCCGAGGGTAATTATCCCCATACACTATAAGACGGAGAAGGGCCTCCCAAATATCGCCGGGGTAGACGAATTTCTACGCGGCAAAGCCAATGTCAGCCGGCCGGATTCCAGCCAGGCGGAGTTTAAGCCGGGGGAACTGCCCGCCACCGGTCAAATCATAGTGCTGAAAACAGCGTTATAGCTTCAAGGTTGTTGACTATAGTGGTATAATAATATATGGGGGTGAGGCTAGAGGGGATTGAAAATCATACTTTGGATATAACTTGTATTGTTCTTGCCGGTGGCAAGGGCTTGCGTTTGGGGCGGGACAAGGTTCAAGAGACTGTTGGCGCCGATAATTTGCTCCAGCGGGTGTTATCCCAACTGGCTCCCTTTAACCGTGATATTATTATAGTTACTGCTGGTGATAAGTCCCTCCCCCCGTTTAATGGCTATCAGAGGTCAAGAGTAGTAGCTGATATCTACCCCGGTAAAGGTGCCTTGGGTGGTGTCTATACCGGACTGGCTGCGTCAAGCTCCCAGTATAACCTTGTTGTTGCCTGTGATATGCCCTTCCTGAACCAAGCCCTGCTGCGTTACCTGATGGGACTTTCGGCTGGCTTTGACCTGGTGGTTCCCCGCTTGGGTGATTTGGTGGAGCCACTTCACGGCGTTTACTCCAAAAGCTGCCTGGTTCCTATGGAAAGGATGTTAAAACGAGACAATCTGGAGGTCAGGGGGCTGTTTGAGCTGGTCAGTGTGAGGTATGTGGAGTCTGACGAGATTGACCGGTTCGATCCGCAACACCTGAGCTTTTATAATGTGAATACTGAGGCTGATCTGGAGAAAGCGCGTCAAATGGTAATGAAGGATGTGAAGCTGTGATAACTGTTGACCAGGCCCTGGGGAAAGTTCTGGAGCATGTGGCCATTCTTGAGGCGGAAGAAAGCCCGATTTTAAGCTGTCTGGGGCAGGTTCTGGCCGAGGATGTGTTTTCTGCCATTAACATTCCTCCGCTGGATAATTCTGCAATGGATGGCTATGCCGTCAGGTCGGCGGATACTCGCGGTGCCAGCCGTAAGTCACCCCGTACTCTGCGCGTTATTGGTACCGTTGCTGCGGGGGCTATTTCCCAGTTGGAGGTAGAGCCGGGTACGGCTCTACGGATTATGACCGGGGCACCGGTTCCTAAGGGTGCCGATGGAGTGGTTAAATTTGAGGATACTGATGAGTCGGAGCGCCAGGGGGTTCCAGCCGAGATAGGCGTACTGATTGAGGTGGCGCCCGGTGCTGAAATCCGGCGGGCTGGAGAAGACATCGCCACCGGGTCACTGGTGCTTAAGCAAGGGACAGTGCTCAGGGCGGCGGAGGTCGGTGTGCTGGCGTCACTGGGTTGCAGAAAAGTAAAGGTTGTCCGCCGTCCGGTGGTGGCTGTTTTAGCCACTGGCGATGAGATAGTGGACATTGCTCAGCCGTTGCCCGATGGCAAGATATACAATAGTAATAGCTATAGCCTGACGGCTCTGGTCCAGCACTACGGTGCTGTTCCCAAGGTATTGGGCATAGCCTTGGATAGTGAGGATTCGCTGATGGACAAGCTTAGCTCCGGGCGGGATGCAGACATGGTGATAACCTCCGGAGGCGTCTCGCTGGGCGATTACGACGTTGTCAGGGAGGTCGTGGAGAAAGAGGGTGAAATTGTCTTCTGGCGGGTCCGGGAAAAGCCGGGGAAACCCCTGGTCTTCGGTTTGCTTAAGGGGCGGAGTAAAACGGGCGAGGCTAAAAATATACCCTTCTTTGGCCTGGCCGGTAATCCGGTTAGCGCTATGGTTAACTTTGAGCTTTTTACTCGGCCGGCGATTCTTAAGATGATGGGCCGGAAGAATCTGGCCAAACCCACGGTGCGAGCGGTGGTGGAGGATGCTATTGAAAATACCGACGGGCGCCGTGTCTTCACCAGAGTCTTTGTGGAAAAGCGCGGTGATGGATACTTTGCCCGGCTTACCGGTCCCCAGGGTTCGGGGATTCTGACCTCAATGACTCTGGCGAACGGTTTGGCTATCGTTCCCGAGGATAAGCCCGGCGTGGAGCCGGGGGATGTGGTTGAGGTAATGATGCTGAATTGGAGTGAAGAGGTCTAGTAGTCACTAGAGGAGGCAGGCTTGATATATGATGCTTCGGGGTTCGTTTTTGAACCACCGGCGGTGATATCCCGGGCGCGGCGGGTTTTGATTAAACCCAGCGCCGCCTACCCGGTACCCTATCCGGTGACTACCAGCCAGAGCATGCTTTCTACGATAATAGAGGGTATCAGGCGGATTAGCGATGCTGATATTCTGCTCCTGGCGGGCACACCGGGGGGAGAGCCTATCTTTCCCGTATACCAGGTCTTGGGTTACGATTTTCCCCGCGTACTGACGCTGGATGTGAATGATTGTGTCTGGGTGGAGGTGGATAATCCGTTACCCAAGCCGCTGGTTGTGCCTACCTTCTGGGTGCCTAATGTTATCCTGTCCTGCGATTACCTGATAACAGTGGCTCCCTTAAAGGTGATTAAGGGTAAGGTTAGTTTGAGCATAATGAACCTCCTTTCCGTATTACCCACCAGTAAGTACGGGATAGGGGCACCACGGGGCTGGAAGTCTTTATATGGTCTGGGGATTGATAAAGTAATAGCTGACCTCTATTTTACCCTGCCCTTTGACCTGGGGATTATCGAAGCCAGCCAGAAATTCATAGCGCCGGATGACCCTACCAAGGGAGAAATTGAGCAGTTTGGCAAGGTTTTCGTTGGTGAGCCTTATGAAGTGGATAGCGAGGCTTCGAGGGATCTGGGGCTTAAGTCCAGTTACCTCGACTTGATTAAGGAGGCCAGAGTAGGTCTGGGAGGCTAGGTATAGACTGGCTCTCTAATACCTTATGCTGAACGCGGTGTAACTCCCGCTATATTCTGCCCAGTTGGCAACTACCCTTTCCACCCTGGCGGCCGGGGGCCCCACTTTAAGGCGACTGACCAGCTTTTCCAGCTGTTTACTTTCCCCTTCAGCGACAACCTCAACCGCTCCTCCACCGGGCAGATTTCTAACGTAGCCGGCTAATTCCAGGTCTTTAGCCTGTTGGGAGACAAAGGCGCGGAAGAAGACACCCTGGACATGGCCGTGTACTGTTGCCTGAACCGAGGCTAAATCGCTACCGCCCATAGCCTTACCTTGAGATAGACCTCAGCGGGTAAGCCGCTATCCCTCTTCCTCCTCTTCCCCTTTCCGCTTTTTCCTCTTTTTAACTATTTCCACCGTTACCGGAGGCGACAGGATAGTAGTAGTGACGATTTTTTTTACATCCTTTTTGGATTTCTTCGTTTCTCTGTGTCGGTAATCTCGCTTTCCCATAGAAACACCTCTATTTGAACATGATAACCGGTGGCACGGCTAATTAAAGTTTAGCAAAGAGGAGTTATGGTGTAAAGTCGGTTGGAAGCTGGTCTAAAGCGGAGCGGGCAGATTCCGCCTCGGCTGATTTTTTGCTTTTACCCGACCCCCTCCCCAGAACGGTATTGCCCACACTTACTTCAACGGTGAACCTTCGGTCGTGGTCTGGCCCTATCGCTTCTAAAACCTGGTAGGTAGGCGTTTGCTGATACTTGGCCTGGATAAGCTCCTGCAGTTGTGATTTATAATCGGGCTCTATCCCCTGGCTCAATATTTTATTTAGCTCTTTATCCATCAGCTTAAGGATGAAATCTCCGGTGGCATTCGAGCCCTGGTCGAGGAAAATAGCGGCTATTACTGCTTCCATAGCTCCGGCCAGGTTAGCTGGCTTAAGCCGTCCCCCGCTCGCCTCCTCCCCCTTGCCCAGATATAGGTAATTACCCAGGCTGATAGCCTCTGCCATGCGGGAAAGGGCATCCCCGCGCACCAGCGAGGAGCGGAGTTCGGTCATCTCCCCTTCAGTGGATTGGGGAAGGCGCTGGTACAGCTCTCTGGCGATTATAAAACCTAGGACGGCATCGCCCAGGAACTCTAGCCTTTCGTTGGAGGTGGCGATGCCCATGTTCTCATTGACGTAGGAGCTGTGAACCAGGGCCTGTTCCAGGAGGGAGGGGTCTTTAAACGAGACGCCCAGGGTATTTTGTAGTGCGGCTAAATCAGTCATAGCTGGTTCCTTCTAATAGTTCAGCATAAGGGGTTGGCTTTGCGGTGTCAACCGGGAGCCGTTCTATGCTCTCCAGTAGCGCCTGGCCAACATATTGTACAGGTTTGCCCCAAGGCGGGAGGACAGGGACGCACCAATTGCTTTGATATGCAGCGGATATGCCTTTATACTTCTGGCAAAATATTCTTTCCCCTGGCTGAGTTCTCCGTTAGAATATAAAAAGTGCCCTAATCTTAAATAATGTTTCGCCAGCAGTCTTTTGTCCTGCTTAATGTCTTCAAAATACCTTTCCAGTATCATCTGGTATGCTTTAATCATGGCACTTATATTTCTGGATATGCTATCTGGTTGAATATAGTATAGTACCAGCGGCTCGTCGATATACTTGAAGTGGTAGTGCCTTGAAAGCCTCAGAGACATCTCCCAATCTTCCATAGCAGGAAAGCGCTCATCAAACATGCCAGCTCTTTCAAAGCACTCCCTTTTTACCACTATTGTCTGCGGTGAGACCAGATATTCCCCCTTAATAATACTGCTGAAGATGTTACCATCTTTGGGGGTTATGCTGGCAGAAGGCCGATACTTTTTCTTGTTATTTACTATCATATAAAAGCCAGTATATACTACGCCCACTTCCGGCGGCGCTACTTCAAAAGCTCTCATTTGCTTTTCTAATTTCTCGGGCATCCACTCATCGTCGCTATCTTGCAGGGCTATGTAGTCTCCCTTGGCTGAGCGGATTCCGGTGTTACGGCCGGCTGACGTGCCCTTGTTTTTCTGGTGCCGGATGTATTTAATCTTTTCACTGTTAAAGCTTTTCACCAGACTTTCCGTGTCATCCGTTGAGGCATCATCGACGATAATTAGCTCAAAGTCCTGATAAGTCTGGGCGAGGACACTCTGGATAGCGCGACCCAGCAGCTTTGCCCTGTTGTATGTCGGTATGATTACACTAACAGTGGGCATTGTTCTTGCCAACGGCATACTTCCTGAGTGTTTTGGTAGTTAGGGTAAGCATACGGGGTCAGGTCTGCGGTGTCAACTGGCCTTGTTATTGTCCCGAGTCTAACCCTATGCTATAATCTACCTGCGCTGGGGAATCGTCTAGTGGTAGGACAGCGGACTCTGA
>JABMRW010000083.1 GCA_013202445.1 Deltaproteobacteria bacterium
ACTCGTACGTGCAAGAAATCAGACATCCCGATGTTTGTGCAGTCTATCAAATCCATCTCACCAGCTCACTCAAGTCGGCTCTTGAGGACTTGAACTGGCTCATCGGATTTTCGCGGTCAGGATAACCCAGGGCAACACCTATAACTACCTTCTTATTCTCCGGAATATTGAGCAGGTCTTTGATTTCATCGGCGTATTCGGTAATTAAGCCGATGGGACAGGTCGCTAACCCGGAAGCTTGAGCGGCAAGCACCAGATAGCCCACTGCCGTACCGACGTCAACCATCTGCCTGGCGGAAAAGCAATCGTCGAGGCAGATAATGACGGCGACCGGCGCTCCGTAGAAATTGCAGCTTCCTTCGTTGATGAAGCTGTCTACAGAGCTACCGATTCTATCGACATACGGTTTCATCGACTCCAGGGTCTGAACCCCTCTTTTCTTTATAGCTTTGGGCAGAGGTTTTACCGCCCCGGAGCTGCACGATATCTGCTTCTCTTTGTAAGCCTTAAGCAACCTGCGGTTGAGACTATCCTTCTCTTCGTCCATCACCACAATAAATTCCCACGGCTGGAGGTTATTACCCGAGGGAGCATTAATAGTCAGCTCCAGGATTTCTTTAACCGTCTCCTTTGGTATTGGGACAGGCTGGAAAGCCCGGGCACTCCTTCTCTCTTTAATCGTTTTCAGTGCGTCCATCGGCTATTTCCCCTTTCCCTGGTTTGCTCTCGTCTGCAAAATACATTATATTACTTATATCTGTCAATTATCGCTTACGTTCACACTGACTGTCAGCCGAAAAACGGGAGGAGCTATCTTTAGATGATTAGAGCCAAGATATGGTTTAGATGCGCCGTAGTCCATGACCCGGTGTGCCCTATGGTGGTACGGCCGGCTTTAATCGGCTGGGAGGCCAAGTACCGGCAGATTGACCTTACCATTGAGAGGGCTTTCAAGGGTGATGAGCTGGTGCGCCGGATGAAGGGCTGGATAACGGTAGACCCTAATAAAGTAATCGAGGTTGTCAATAAGTACGGCAGGTTAAAAGTCCTGGATGATAGCGAGCTGGTCATCGAGATGGAGGACACGGCCAGCCTGGAAGAGCTGCAAAAGAGCATTGACTATGCTTTTGGCGACCAGGTGGATGTGGAGTTGATAGAAAAGGGGTAGTTAGGGATTTTTTTGGGGAAGGGGAGCCGAGAGGCTCCCCTTTTTTTTATTTTTTTTGGGGGGGGAATACATGTTGTGTTTAAAGTAGGGGATTGACAACTGCGGCATCAGCAGTCATATTGTTTGGTTTATTGAACTTTTGTAGGCCAATTTTAAGTATAGGAACAATGGCAGCTGGATTAATTTGGTCTGGACTTGGGCCGGCATTACTTGCGGCTATGCCAAACTCAACATATAAACCCCATAATCCTTCATGAACATTATGGTATTTAATTAATGCCTCGGCTACTTGTGCATGAGTAAAAGTTAAGTTTTTAGATTCCGGCATGTTAGTTCATCCTCGCTAATTCTGGTTTTTTTACAGGAGTTCCGTATGTTATGATTCGATTCTCATTGCCCAAGCTAGGGATGGTCTCGAGATAATTACTTAAGATAATATTCGTAACGTTAGCCGCCGTTTGAGTTAAACGTCGGTCAAATTCTTCAACCAAGTATGTATAGAATTTTGATGCTCCGATTTTTTCCGATATAGCCATAACTATGAACTGATTTAAACTTGTTCCATCACGTTCTGCTGCCAATACAGTCTGTTTATGTAAGCTCTTTGGTAATCTAAGTGCAACTTTTCCACCATATTCATAAATTGACCAAGGTAATGGTATATTTTGCCCCATACTTAAAGCTGCTTCAATCCAACTTAAAGCTATTTCCTCTAGGCGTTCATATGCTTCTTGAGGTGTTTCCCCTTGAGTTATACATCCTGGAAATTCAAGAATCTGTGCTGTATATGTACCACTCTCCTCGTCAGGTATGACAATACGCAAATAGGGTTTTTTAATATATTCTTCAGGAGATTTTATAATATCGGCCATATTAGTGATCCTTTCCGAGCATTAATTGATTACAGCGATTCCTCCCATTGTTCAATGTCTTCTTCAAGTTGGTCTAAGATACCTCCGGCGGTATATTTGTTGAGGTCCCCTGAACCATGATGCGGTATACTTAAAGGTCTAAGGGATGGGAATTGCACACTTACCCAGTTAGGTTCTTTTCCTCTGTCACTTTTCACTCTCCCAAGACGTTTTGCAAGTGATTCAAGTTCAACACTTTTAATTCCGCCACGTGCACGAAAACTTGTTATTTTCTGCCTGATTTTATTAAGTTTCCCAATATTCATGATATCACCGGTGATATTATGCTGTCAATAGGGTAACTACCTAAGTTATTATTGTACTAACAAGTTTCAGGGTAAAACACTCAATAAGCCCCTTTCCCTGAATAATAACCTCTATCCCCCTCTCTCCTTAACGTGCCCTCCCGGGTCGGCTTCCGCCATGGTGCCGGCGCCGAGCACCATCGCCATCTGCAGGTGGGGGCGGGTGAGCCTTTTCCAGGTTAGCGGGCCGTGCTTTACCCCGGCCGGCACGAACAGCGCCGAGGTGGTATCGAAGACCAGCGGCTGGCCGCCGACGACGAACTCTATCTCCGCTCCTAGGTCTTCCGGGTTATTGGGGTCGGAGCCGATATGGAGAACAATCTCGTTGCAGCCTTCCCGGTGGGAGTGCTGGTGGATGTGGGGGTTGGGGTTGGGCATGTCCCATACCCAGCCGAGTTCGATATAGGTATTGCTGCCGGGGACAAGGTCGTTGCTCATCAGGGTCATGGTGGGGTACTGCCGGCCTTTGATGTTACCGGCGCTCACTTCGTAGCGGGGTTTCCTTACCAGGTTTTTCTCCCAATCTATTTTAGCCATTGTCTAAAGCCCTCCTTCTAAAACGTTAGCGCTTATAAAATTCGAGCCTTTTTAGCCCGCTTGATAGAAAGCTAAACCAAACCTCTTCCCCTGTCAAGTGGGGCCGCCAGCCCGGTACTTTAGTCTGCCCGACTATTTCCCTATTGACCTTTATTGCTGCTTATCTATACTGGTACTTATAAGGGGGAAAATAGTCCTGGAGGGCTAATTCGCCTCAAAGCCGGCTTTAGGCTGGCAGTATTATTAACCTGGGGAGGTGGGTATGAAATGCCCATCCTGCGGATACGAAAATAGCGAAGGTGCCCGCTACTGCGGCCTGTGCCAGAAACCGTTTGCCTCGTTTGCCAGGGAGCCATCGGCACCATATGGATTAACGCCGGCGCTTAAGCCGAAAAAAGAAGCCGTACAAGCTGCGCAAAAGGTATTGGTGGGTGGGGCAACGGGAGAGAACTGGTTCCAGCGCCACCTGAACTGGACATGGGTGTTTGCCCAGTGGGCCGTAGGCCTAGTAGGTTTTTTTATTACAATTATTTTTGTATCGGGCCTTTTTGTTGGTAGAACCACGTTTCCTTCCGAGGAGTCCTTTTTTGCTTCCCTTTCGGTTATCCAGATTATAGTCCTGGTGCTGCAGTTAATTGCCGTATTTGGCGTCGGCGCCTGGGTCCTGAAAAGGAAAGACCGGAGTTTAGGCTGGCTGTTAATATTCCTTGTTCCTTTTGGCGCGATTGTATTTCTTTTTTTGGAAAACCGGAGCGAGCTGCCGGCCCTGCCGGCACCACATCGTTCTTCCATCCAGCCCGGTTTGGCGTCTCCGGGTTTGGGCGCTCAATATGGTAAATACGGGCCGTGACCCGGCTATGGCTTTAAGCCGGGCAGGGGAGCCTTTAGGCTCTCTTTTTTTGTTTTTAAAAAGTTTTTTAAAATTGCCCTGAAAACCCCTTGACAAGAGCAATAAGTAATATTAAAATATATCAAGATATATCGTGATAGTATGCGATATATCAATTATCTGGGATGTTTGGAGATAGATATGTTTAGAGGACACGCCTTTCGAAGGGAAAGATTTATGAAGGGACCCTGGCGGGATAGCTCCTTCCAGAAGGGGGACCTGAAGTACGTTATCCTGGACCTGATAAAGGAGAAGCCGAGACACGGCTATGAGATTATCCGCGAGCTGGAAGAGATGTCTCACGGGCTTTATACGCCCAGCCCCGGCGCCGTCTACCCCACCCTCCAGATGCTTGAGGAAATGGGCTACGCCACCGCCGTCGAGCGGGACGGGAGGAAGGTCTACACCATCACCGGGGAGGGGATTAATTTCCTGACGGAACGGAAGGATTCGGCGGACGAGGTCAGGAGCCAGATGAAGAGCCGGTGGAGTTTCAAGAATGTCGGCAAAATGGCCAGCATGATGAAAGAGTACCACGACCTGGAGAACGTGGTGGGGCGGGGCTTGCGCACTATGGACGCCGACAAGATGCAGCGTATCCGGCAGGTGCTTATCGATACCGCCGGTGCCATTGAGGCCATACTGGAAGAATAACTGAGAGGTAGGGGTGACCGCCTTGGCTAACAGCATTGACCTTGAGTTTGATAAGGAAAGCGGGGAGTACTACATCGTCTGGGAGCCGGTGGTTATCGCCACCGGTAAGACCGCAGACGAAGCCCTGCAGGACTTAAAAGAGGCGGCGCATTTCGGTGTGGATACCATGATTGACCGCAAGCTGGAAAATATAAAAAAGGAGGACTAAAATGGGCTATTTTAGGGTATTTGCGGCTATTCCCGGTTTTTTCTTGAGTTCTTTTATCTTAATGCTTTTATGGGGGGTGATTGCCCCCAAAATCGGCCTGGTAACCATTAACTATCCCATGTCCATGCTGGTTACCATCACCCTGTGGCTGGCGGTAGCGCCACTGGCCGCCGCCGCGGGCAGGAAGCACGAGTAAGAATTTTGCCTTTTGATATTAGTCCAAGTGGAATACAGGGCGCCTGAGCTTAAAATCAGGCGCCTTTGGCTTTGCTTTTGTAACTATAGGGAGTGCCAGCGGCCGGGTATAGGCGTCTATTGTTCACCTGGCGGCATCTGGGGAGCACCTTGGGGTTGATTGACAGGGTACAGCCGCTTCATTATTCTTTAGATAGAGATTTGGAAAGGGGAATGATTGAAAATGGCCGGAAGGAAATACGAGAAATATATCATCACCAAACCGAAATCTGACCTGAAGCTGCCCGAGTTCAGGCGCGAGCGGGGCGATATCGCCACCGGTTTAAAGACCCCTTTAATCTACCTGGACGATGATATCATCAAAGGGGCTTTCTACGTGGAGTGCGTCTGGTTCTGGAAGGGGTCGGATAAGTCCGAGGTAGAAGCTCATACCCACCCCTTTGACGAGGTCATTACCTTCTTCGGTACCGACCCCGATAACCCCAAGGACCTGTGCGGTGAGATCGAAATCTGGCTGGAGGATGAGCAGTATATACTGGATAAGAGTTCCCTCATCTTTGTGCCCAAGGGGATGAGGCACTGCCCGTTGATTATCCGCCGGGTGGACCGGCCTATCTTCCACTTTACCGCCGGTCCGGCAGGCAAGTATGATTAAAATCCAGCCGTTTTATTTTTTATGCCTGACCCTGATAAAGATGATGTGAAGGGTGACCCCGGCGGCGACAATCAATAGAATTACGGTGACTACCCAATTTGCCACCAGCCATATAGAGATACCGATGGTTACCCATAACAAGGCAATGATAAATATTTTGACCTTGAGCGGTATGCCTCTGCCTTCAATGTAGTTCCTGATGTAGGCGCCGAGCCACCGGTTGGCCATCAGCCAGTTATAGAATCTCTGGGAGCTTCTCAGGTAGCAGCCGGCGGCCAGCAGCAGGAATGGGGTGGTGGGCAGCAGCGGGACAGCGATGCCGACTATGCCTACCGCCAGGGATAGGGTGCCGGCTATTATCAGCAGTTGCCTCTTTAGTTTTTCTGACATGGGATTTCATAATATCAGTCCGGTGGCTTAAAGACAAATCCGGTTATTGGGTGGGGATAAGGGGAAGGGGATGAAGGGGATAGGGTTTCCTTAAATATATAATTAAAATGATTGGAGGGTGGGGATGTTTTAGTGGGTTAGTGCCTTGACGTTGGTGACCACGGACTATTGCCGATAATCTACCGGCGCACCGTGGTCACTGCTTTAAAGTCTATTGGCCGGGTGGCTCTTGCGCAGCAGCTTGTTGACGTCCCCCTGCCTTAACCGGCGGTCGCCCCGGGCGCCGATGCGGTAGGTTTCCAGCACCCCCTTGTTGCTCCAGCGCCGGACCGTATTGACGTGGACGTTGAGTAGTTCGGCTACCTCGGCGGTGGTGAGCAGGGCATCGGGGTCGGTGCGGGAGGGCCTTTTCTTGGCCGTGGTTTCGGCATTGGCTATCTGCCTTATCCGCTCCCGGGTTAAACCCAGCTTGCGGCCGATTTCGGCGTAGGTAAAGCCCGCCTTCCGCAGGCTGGTCACTTGCTCGTGTCTAGAGCCATTCACTCTTTCTAACATTGCTTCTCCGCTCCTTACTTTGCTTGGTGATGATGTACTGGTACTGGGTTGTCCCATCAATTACATAGTAGATGTGCCGCTTCTCTACGGCGGTGGGTGGCTGGTGGATTACCGGGTTGCCCAGTTCGTCGGCTACCTTGACCAAATCGTCTATTGAATCCAGAGATATTATCTTTTCGCCAGCCGTCGGTGTCTGGCTGCTGGCTTCGGCTATGCGGTCGGAGTATTTCTTGCCGGCTGCCAGTGCTTCCTTCTCAAACATGGGGAGCTCCGCCGGTTTGAACTTGTTGAACAGCACCAGCGAGGCTATGAAGAGCATGAGGAAGATTAAGCCCAGAATAAGCGATGTCAGCTTTACCCCGCCTGCCGATAGCCCCAGGTACCGGCTGTCGTTGGGGATAATTCGGGTGGTGGTGATGGCACCTTCCTGGGTTAACGATAGCTCCTCGTTCCATGTCAGGGTGCCTCCCCCCAGCTCGGTGCTCAAGGTCTGGGTGAAGACTTCATCTATAACTCCGAACTCTGTCTCCGCCGTGAAGCGGGTAAAGGCATTGATGGTTAGATTATGGGCTTCCCCCGCGCCCCCGGTTTCGCTGAGGATGGCGGAGAGCAGTTCGTTTAGATAGACGATGTCTACCGGGAAATCAATACTGAAATCTCCCGTTTGCCGGGTGCTGGGTAACAGAATGAAGGTCTTGCTCCAGATGTCCGGACTCTCCAGGGTGGCGGTTACGGTGATTTCTTCGGTTATTACTTCTATCGGACGGGAAGCCTGGAAACTGTAGTAGTAGCTGGTGTCCATCCTTTCTACCAGGCCAAAGGGGATTACCGGCCCTACCCCCAGCGTTTTCTGTTCCGGGGTAACATAGGGGGTGTATTTGGGGGGTTTTAATGTGTCGGTTTTATACAGTGAGTTCTCTTCCAGGTAGATGGTGTAATCGAACGTTCCCCGGGTGGTTATGCCCACGGAGTCATCCTGCACCGTCTTGACCAGTTCACCGCCTATTTCGATGGTGCTGCCCGACAGTACTATCGGCAGGCTTTGAACGAGGTTTTCGCTTTCCAGGCCTTCACCCAGCCCCACCGTAGCCACGATGTTTATCTCGCGCGTCCGGGTGGCAATCCCGGTTTCTTCGTCAATGGTATCAAAAAGCTCGTTAATTTCATCGAGGTCAAGCTCAAACTCAACCTTGAAGTTGCCCGTTTTGTCGGTTACCGGCACCAGTTCAACCGCTTTCTGCCAGAGGTCGCCGTTTTTTAAGACCGCTTCGATTTTTACCCCCTGTTTTACGCTATGCAACAGCGTTGAGTTGGTATCGAACTTAAAGCTCATGTCAATTTCGTCCTCAATGAGGGCGATGGGGTACTGGACGTTGGGTGGAGGCTCTGGCGGTTCTTGGGGCTCGGGGCCGAAGAGGTAGGAGGGCTTGAGGTAGACCAGGTAATCAAACCGGCCGCTGTGCATATAGCTGAGCTGGGAGACCTCCTCTTCCACCTGGACGGGCAGGGCACTGCCCACCAGCAAGCCAATCAGCGAGATGATGAATATTACGGCGCTGATAGCGGCTACCCTTCTCGTCCACTTATGGATTTTTTCTCTGTCCAAAAATAGTCTTTTCATTTTATTCACCTATCTGATAAAGAACTGCTTGACCGCTACCGACGCCCAGCCTACCTTGGGGATGGTTATAACAGCCTTGCCGACCACGTTTTCAGGCATTACCGGCTCTGAGTCCGGTTTGTCATTGGCGTCACCCTTGGTTATGAAAAGTTTGCCGCCTTCTTCCGTTTCCTGGATCTCAATCACCCGGTGCATTATGGTGACTCCTTCCGGCACCCGGAACTGGATAATATCGCCCAGCTCGACGTTATCCGCCGGCACCTTGGCGATGATGACCACGTCGCCGGCGTACATCTTTGGCTCCATACTGCCGCTGCCCACCAGCGCCGGCTGGAAGGGGAAAAGTCCCACCGCGAACCAGATTATGGCTACGGCAGCCACCGTGGTGACAATCCAGCCGGTTATGGAGCCACTCTCGGCCCGTCTCCCTTTTTTACGCCCGGTCTGAGGTGAGTAGAGGCTGTTTATCACCACCAGCCCGACGATGGGTAGTGCCGTCCCGATAAGCCCTTTGAACATCCAGGGGAGGTCGGGGAGGATGGGGCTGAACCACCAGAATGCCTGCAGTATCCCGCGGTAGATGAGGGCGGGTATCGGCCCGCCCAGCAGTGCCAGGAATGTAGCCAGCAGGTTCTCGGCCAGCGACGGCAGCAGGCTGGAGTTGATAAAGCTAATGGATTCAACCTCCGGTCTGATTCCGGTGATCTGGGTTAGCGGGATGGATAGTAGCGTGAAGATAACGGCCACGAAAGCCAGCGCCAGAAAGGCGTGTTTTTTGCCCATCTGGTTGACCAGCCAGGCCCGGCTGAACTCCATGCCGAAGAGCATAGCGGCCACAAAAAGGAGGTTGGTTGTTATACCCATGGGGGTGAAGGAGTAGGGGCTTTTGCCGAAGCTGGCGAAGAGTCCGCCAACGATGAGGAGTACCAGCTGGAAGAAGCCGACCATAAACGCCAACTGGATGATGGCCGTCCTGTCTTTTAGTTTGCCGGCGGTTCTGTACCGGGGTAAGAGCAGGACTATCCCGCCCAGAATGAGCCACAGGACTGGCTGGACTATATAGGTGCCGAAAAAGCCGCCAATGATCCTGGATAAGCCCAGGTTTATCGCCGCATAGATGCCGGCAATTATGGCGAAGGTAATCCAGATTGCCCGTTTGGGTTGTATATCAAGAGAGGCTATCATGTTCTCTCATACATTGCTTTCTTTATATTTTGCATTTTATCCCTTAAGCTATCTCCGAGAGAAGTGTCCGAACCTCACCAAAGATAACTTAAGCTATCACTAAAAAGCGTTTTTGATTCCCCTGTTTTATTCAGTTGTGAAATCTGGCCGAGACGAGGGGTTTACCCTGACTGGTTAGTCACAGACCACGGCATGGGCCACTACATAGATTTCGCCGGATAAGCCGGTTACTGCATACCAGTCTGTTGACGCGTTATCCAGGTCATGTGATAAGGGGAACTGCCCCGGGGCAACGGTGTATTCCCCGTCACCGTTTATCCTGGGTAGAGGTTCGTTGCCGACATACAGGTGGGTTTCGTCCATCTTATAGCCGTAAAACATATTATAGGTAACAATCGCCGTTGAGCCGTTGTAGTTGACGGTGATCCAGCCGACATGCTTACCCTTGGATATATCGCACTGGGCGGCTCCGGCGTATAGCGGGAACCTATACTCGTCGGGTTGCAGCGGGCCATTGGTCCAGCCCCAGTTGCTGAAGCCCCAATAGCTAAAGCAGGTGGAGTATAAATAGCTGCGGGCGAAGGCGGTGTCACAGGTCAAGGGAAGGCATATGCATTCGAAGTTCAGGGTAATGTCAAAGGTAAAGGTGCGGTTCTGGGCATCTTCCAGCTGGGGGATGCCGTCTATTACCAGTTGCCCGCACTTGGTGGTCCAGGGCTGAATGACTGCCCCCACCTCGCAATCCCCGGTAAGGTCAAGGTCAAGATAACCGGTATTGGGGTTATTTATGGTGATGCCGGTTATAGTGGCTGCCAGAGTGCCGGTGTTCTTGACACAGAAGTCTACGATTCCCTGGTAGCCGGGGTAGGCGTTATCGATGGTGATGACGAGCTTTTTGCCGTAATCCTGTATAGAGGCTGTGGTCTGCGCCACCTCTTTAGGCTCGGTGAAGGTGTCTTCGTTGTCATAGGCGTTCACCGAGGTAATGATTACGCTGCAGTAGGTGGGGCAGGCATAGACTATCTGCTGAGGGCGCCAGAAGCGGTCCCAGTTTCCCCACCCCCCGTTGTAGCAGGCAAAGGTGATCGGCAGGGCGGAGAGAGCCACCACCATCGCCAGTATTAAAATAATTGCTTTACGCATAACTTATCCCTTACTCATTCCACCTTTCGACACTAACGGACAGGGTAAAGGCGAGGTTGTTGTCCACCTGCTCACCGCTGGTGAGGGAGATATGAACCTTGCCCGTGGCCGAGATTCCGGGGTCTATCACGTCCCCGACCTCCAAATCGTCTGTTAGAACCGCCGATACCCCCGTATATGTTCCTAACGGCGTCAGGGTGACGCTCTGGATTTTTATGGGTAGTGAACCGGCGGCATTGCTGACGATGAAGTTGCAGTAGTAGTCTACGTCTTCAAGGGCGCTGGTAACGTCAATGGTCAGCGTCATCGAGCCGCCGGCGCAGTCAATATCGGTATCGGGAGTATCTGGCTCCTCCCAGCAGGTGCCGCAGGTCAGCCCCGCAGAAATATCGCCGGTGGAGAGCGAGCCGGTGACGTATATATCGTCGACCCAGGCGCCGTAAGCGGTCCCCATAGCCCCGAGGGCTAATAGCAGAGCCATGGCCAGTATCCCTATTCTGTTTAAGCCCCGTCTATTTCTCACGCAGTAGTTTACCTTTTTATGATTTTAGTCTTCGTATTCGTTCCACTGGATGACGGTGATGATGCCGGAAAATCCCAGGTTGCTGATGTTCTGGTATTGCTCTTCCTGGGGCAGGCGGACATGCAGGGCGATGTGCACCATGTCAAACTGGTGGAGCTGTAGGCCGAGCGGGTAGTCAACGGGGTCCCAGACTGCGCTGCCGGAGGGTTTGACATCGCCGTCAATCCAGGCGCCGTACGTATGGGGATCAATACCTTTAGTAGGGTCGCCGTTCAGGCCAAGCTCCCAGAGCTGGTCCAGGATTCCGCCCGTGGGCCGGTCTTCAAGGGCAATTTCGGCAACGGAGATCTTGGCCGGTATGGTGCCGAGGTACATCAGTTCCACGTCCGCCCAGAAGTCAATGCCGGGGAAAAGCCCGCTAAAGGTCATGGTGGCCGAATCAACATCACCAGACACGGTGCTGGTATCATCAGTTACCGCCGAGGCGATGAGGGTGCCGACTGAGGGCGGATAGGGGTCGGTTTTCCCATAGACGTAGTGCACGACTGTTTCGGGACCGAAGCCGGTGTCATCGGCGCCGGGGACCTTATAGACAAAGGTGGAGGAAACGCCGACAATATCTATATCCAGGGTGCCGGTGTAGACGGTGCCTTCGATGTAGACGCTATCGGTCCAGGCGGCATAAGCCACCCCCAGCGACCCGAGGGCTATCACCAGGGCGAGGGCGAGCACGCCTATTCTTTTGAGCCCGTTTCTATTTCTTCTAATCAATTTGTTCACCTCCTACGGGTGGTGCGGGGAAGGCGGTTACACCTTGCCCACCTCCCAGTCACGGGAAGGGTGAAAGACTCACTAACGCCTTTCCTTCTTCCCCTGACGGGGAGAGGGGTCCGGGGGGCGGGGGTGGGTTACACCCCCGCTCTCCCCTTATCCTCTTTTTTTATGTGCCTAGTCTAGCTTTAAGACCCTAGAGGGTACTCGTTCCACTGGACGCCGACTATCTCGATGGTGAAGGTCAGGGTATCAAGCTGGTCTTGAGGGCAGGGCTGGAGGGTGTGCATCCAGAAGCTGAACTCAGGCGAACGTCCGTCAGGATCTATCTGCGCTCCCCAGTTATTACCCCACTGGATTTCAAAATCGTAATAGCCATCCTGGTTGAAGTCAATCTGGACGTAAGGTACGCCTGTGCTAAACGGCTGCCCGTTGATGAGAATGTGGTCAATTTTCAGCGGGATTGTGCCACAGTTGAGGACGTAGAATCCAAGCTCGTTGAAGTTGCAGGGGTAGGCGTTGTGCAGAGTAACCTCAAGAGTCTTGCCATCCTGGCTTATTAACTGCTCACCCCAGGCAACATTCTTGTCCAGCTCCCAGAAGTACCCTTCTTCAGTTTCAAACGCAAAGCCATTATTGCAGGTATAGTCGGGGTTAGCGGTAGGGTAATCACCGCCCGGGTTAACGGGTTGGTCATCATCCAGGAGGTTGCAATCGGCGAACGCCATGCAGAGCTCGCCGGTGTTGACCGTGCCGGTGATGAAGACGGTGTCGGTCCAGGCGGCGTAGCCGACGCCGAGGGCGCCCAAGGCTATGACCAGAGCCAGGCACAAGATTCCAAATTTTTTCATGTAGTTATTCTCCTCTTATCCCCTCCACTTAACGGGAGTGGGAAATCGGGGCGCGGGACTTTAACCCCGCGCCGGTCCTGACTTTACTATTCTGGGTACTCGTTCCACTGGATGACGTTGAGGGTAGCGGTGAAGCTTGCGCTCAAGTTCATGTAATCGGGATTCTCAGGGAGATCCAGGCAGAGGACGGCCAGCACGTAGTCGCAGTAGTGCATCTGGACGGGGCCGTTTATCGGATTTGCTGTAAGTGTCTCCATCGACCAATCACCAGCTGCGACAGCATCAGTAATGTCATAGAACATCACTGTGGCAGCGGCATCCAGAAGGGCGGCATCATCTACACCGTTGCCCGGTGTAAGGTCGACGAAGTCGCCGAGAGTGGCATAGGCAATGACCGGTATGGAGCCGACATAGTGCAGGACGGCATCAGCGCAGAACAGGTCTGTCCCATATATGTCCAGCGGGAAGGCGTTGTCAATGGTGACGGTGATTTCCTTGGTTCCGTTTGATGTGTCCTCCGCGTCAGCGTAGGCAACCAGTTCGGTATAAGTGCCAGTCGGGGCTGGTAAACGTACTTCGTCCGTATCGTGGATTATGGCGATTTCATCCGGATAAGCAGTGTTGCCAACCACCTTCCACACCCAGGTGTTGGAACAGGTGACAATATCGATTTCTACGCTACCGGTGTTTACCGTGCCGGTGATGTCGATGGAATCCGTCCAGGCGGCATAGCCGACGCCAAGAGCGCCAAGAGCCAGAACCAGCGCCAGACATAAAAGTCCTATTTTTTTCATTTTTTAAACTCCTTTTTAATGTTATTTTTCTAGCCCCTCTCCGGGGAATCCCCGAAGAATCGACCAGAGCATAAGCCATCTATTTTGAAGGCTAGTACTTATTGTAAAGGAGTATAGCCCAATAGTATGTCCCCCCTATGGTGATTTAGAGCTAATCAAAACGATGAACTTTTTGTCACGATTCCGTGACATCTTTTCCGTGACAGAGGGGTAGACAGGGGGGAAATCCCCCTCAGTCCCCCTTTACGAAAGGGGGAAATTGACGCTTCCTTTTTTAAAGGTCGTTAAGTTTCCCACCCACCCGCCCTACAGAAGTGATACTTCTATCAGTTTCTTTAGGGGGTGGGGGGAGAAGGGGGGGTTTAGCCTGGTTTTTAGAGTGAGCTTGGCTACCCGCCCGCCCGCCCTCATAAGCTCCGCTTCTAAAAC
>JABMRW010000084.1 GCA_013202445.1 Deltaproteobacteria bacterium
CAACCTCACCCCCTGTGTCCCCCTCTCCAATCTTGGAGAGGGGGAATTATTTTTTAGAAAAGGGGGACTTCGTCCCCCTTAAACCCCTTTTTTACCTCCCCTTCTCCCCCCATAAAGGAGAGTGAGAGAGGTTTACCTCTATAGGGTGGGCAGGGTGGGAAGAGGAACACCCGCGAACAGGGAGATGGGTTTTGCCGAGTTTTAGAGGTATAACCTCTTTAGGGTGGGAGGGTGGGAAAGAATACTTCCTCTAAAAACCAGCCAATCTCCCCTCTGTATCTTTCCCCGCCCTATAGGTTATAATTGGTAAACGCTTTATTGGGGTTAAAATATTGCCTTGGTTCTACTATATAGCCAGAGGCCTGGTCATCGGGCTGTTTAAGCTACTCACCCGGTGGCAGGTCAAAGGTAAAGAGAATGTCCCTAAAGAGGGGCCGGTGCTGGTGGTGGCAAACCACATTAATCTGGCCGACCCGCCCCTGCTCGGGATCAGCTTGGACCGGAAAGTCATCTTCATGGCCAAGGAGGAGCTGTTCCGCTCCTCCCTCGGCGCCTATTTCGTCAGCGGCCTCGGTTCCTTTCCGGTGCACAGGGGCAAGATGGACAGGCAGGCGCTCCGCCGCTCACAGCAGGTACTGGCCGATAATCTGGCACTGGCTATGTTCCCGGAGGCGACGAGGAGCCGCAGCGCCAGGCTAAAGAAGGCTATGCCCGGCTCGGCGTTAATCGCCTGCCGCAGCGGTGTGCCCATCCTGCCGGTGGGCATTATCGGCACCGAGCAGATTAAGGGCATGGGCTGGATACTGCGCCGCCCCCGCCTGACCATAAATATCGGCAAGCCCTTTTCCCTGCCGCCGGTGGATGGCAAATTGACCAGGGAAAAACTGGTTGAGTATACCGATTTAATCATGCAGCACATAGCCGAGCTTCTGCCCCCGCAGTACCGGGGAATCTATGCCGGGAAGGTAAAACCGTGAAGATTGAAAAGACCGGAGAAACCGGCTTCTGCTTCGGGGTTAAGCGGGCCATTGACATGCTGGAGAAGGTGGTAGCCGAGCGCGGCGAGGTGGAGACGCTGGGGGCGGTGGTGCACAACCAACAGGTGCTGCAGAGGCTGGCTGAGATCGGTGTCAGGGTGGCTAAAAGCGTGGACGATATCAAGGGTGATATAGCGGCAATCAGCTCTCACGGGGTGACGCCGGAGGTGGAGGAGCAGCTTAAGGCCCGGAACATCGGCATCGTCGATACCACCTGCCCCTTCGTCAACCGCCTCCAGAACGCCGCCCGCAAGCTGGCGCAGAGCGGTTTCTTTATCGTTATCTACGGTTATGCCGACCATACCGAGGTCAAGGGCGTCCTCGGTTGGGCCGAGGGCAAGGGTCTGGCCACGCTGGACGAAAAGGATATATTTAAGCTGGACCCCCTGCCGCGCCGCCTGGGGGTGCTCTCCCAGACCACCCAGATACCGGCCCATTTCGTCGGGTTCGTCAAGAAGCTCATTGACGGCGCTTTCGGACGGGACTCCGAGCTGCGCATCATTGATACCATCTGCCACGATATAAGGCGGCGGCAGGCTCAAGCCCTGGAACTGGCGGGCAGGGTGGATTTAATGCTGGTTATCGGGGGAAAGGGCAGCGCCAACACCAACCGCCTGCTTGAGCTGTGTTCGGCGGTTACCGGAACGCACCTTATCGAGATGGCGGCGGAAATAGACCCGTCCTGGTTTGAGGGCAAGCAGACTATAGGAGTGACCTCGGGAGCCTCCACCGCCGAGACGACCATAGATGAAATACTGGCCAGGTTAAAGTCCCTGGCTTAGGGCTTTACAGGCCCATTTCTTTAGCCACCACCTCCCGGTGGAAGCTGGCGTCGCCGTAGCTAACCTCGGCCGCCTTGGCCCACCGCGTGTAGTACTGCAGGTCGTGGTCTATGGTCACGCCGATAGCCCCGTGAATCTGGTGGGCTAAGGCCATAACCCGCGGGCAGGCCTCTCCGGCCCAGGCCTTGGCGATGGCCACCTCCTGCGCGCAGGGCAGGCCCTCGCTCAGCGTCCAGGCCGCCTGGTAGGCGGAAAGCCTCGTGCCGTCGACATCGGTGGCCATGTCGGCGCAGTAGTGCTGGATAACCTGGAAGCTGCCGATGGGATGCCCGTACTGCTTTCTGTCCTTGGCGTACTCCACCGTCATGTCCAGCGCCTGCTGGATGCAGCCGGTCATCTCGCAGCACTTGCCTACCGCCGCCCGCTGGATTATCTTCTCTATTTCTGGCCAGCCCTGGTTCGGTTCTCCCAGGACATTATCTTTAGATACCTTTACCTTGTCGAAGACCACCTCGCACAGCTTGTCGTTGGCGATTGTCTTCAGCACGGTGGTGCTTATCCCCGGGCTCTTGGCGTCTACTATGAATAAGGTAATCCCCTTATCCGTCCTGGCCGCCACCAGCATATAGTCGGCGACATTGGCGTCGGGGACGAAGAGCTTGGTGCCGCTGATGACGTAGCTATCGCCCTCGGCGATGGCTTTGGTTTCTATTCCGCTTTCTTCATAGTTGGCGCTGGGCTCGGTCAGGACCAGGGTAAAGATGGCCTCACCGCTGGAGATCTTGGGTAAATACTCGTCTTTCTGTTCGTCAGTGCCGATATCGAGAATGGTAAAACCGCTTAAGACCACCGTGGAAAAATAGGGACCGGGCAGGCAGGCACGGCCCATTTCTTCCAGCAGCATGGCCAGGTCGAGGAAGCTCATATCGCTGCCGCCGTACTTTTCGGGGAAAGCCAGCCCCATCCAGCCCAGCCCGGCCATCTCCTTCCAAAGCTCGGCTGAGTAGCCTTCCTCGCTTTCCTCCATCTCTTTGACCGCCGTCTTGGGAAGCTTATCGGCCAGAAAATCGCGGGCCATCGTCTTTAACATTTCCTGTTCTTCAGAGAGAGCTAAATTCATCATTGCCTCCTATTAATTATAATCAGTTTACTGGCCTCTAATCAGTTTACTGGCTGGGTAGCTCCAGCTTTCTTTGCGCCATGATATTCTTCAGGACTTCCGAGCTGCCGGCCTGCAGGCTGTAGCCCTTGGATGACAGGTAAGAGTGGTAGGCCATGCCGCGCATCGGCACATTCTTTGATTTCGGCGAAAGCTGTCCATAAAGCCCCAGGATCTCTATTGCCGTGCCGGCCAGGCGCTGTTCAAAGGCGGTGCCGTAGACCTTGGACATCGATGATTCCCAGTTGGGGGCGCGGCCCTCGTCCATAACCATAGCCACGCGGTACATGTGCATCCGCCCGATTTCCAGCCCAATCTTTAACTGGGCCAGCTTGGAACGAATTAAAGGATCCTGGGACAGCGGCTTGCCGTTTCGCTTGGTTTCCTTAGTATATTGGATGAGGGCTTCAAACAGCGGGTAGTTGGCCATCAGCCGCTCCATCCCGCTCCGCTCGTAGTCAAGCTGGTTCAAAATCTGGTAAAAGCCCTTGTTTCTCACACCGATGAGGCAGGTCTTGGGAACGCGCACGTTTTCAAAAAAGACCTCGTTAAAGTGCACCCCGCCGGTGATATCCTCTATGGGGGCGACGCTGATCCCGGGCAAATCGGTGCTGAAGAAGAACTCGCTGATGCCCTTGTGCTTGGGGGCGTCGGGATCGGTGCGGGCCACCAGGTAAATCCAGTTCATATTGTTGCCGCCGCTGGTCCAGGTCTTCTGCCCGTCGATGATAAAATCGTCGCCATCCTCGGTGGCTTTGGTCTTAAGCGAAGCCAGGTCGCTGCCGGCGTCGGGCTCACTCATCCCCAGACCCACGTAGGCTTCGCCCTTTAAAATCATGGGCAGCAGCTCTTTTTTCTGCTGGTCGGTGCCGTAGTGGACGACGGCGCCGCCTATCTGGCGGTCGGCGAACCAGTGGCAGGCGGCCGGCGCTCCGTAGCGCAGCATCTCCTCGGTCAGGATTAGCCGGTCGATGTAGGAACGTCCCTGCCCGCCGTCCTCTTTGGGCCAGGTTAAGCCAATCCAGCCCTTCCGGGACACCCGCTTGGTGAACTCCGGGTTGTGTCCCATTATCCAGGCATCGCAGCTGGGCTCCCACAACCCCTGCTTTATCTCCCCTTCCAGGAAGTCACTAACCTCCTGCCGGAATTTCTCCTGCTCCTCGCTCAGTCTAAAATCCATGCTCTCCTCTCCCTTTCTGCGGCTAAAGTTCCAGTTCGTCCCTCTTTATAATCCGGGTTTTGACCTGTCTCTAGGTGCTCTTTATCGCCAGGCAGGTCACCGTCCGGGAAATGCCGGCGATGGGGTGGATTTTGCTGGTAACCAGGTCGCCGACGTCGTTCAGGTTCTCCTGCTCGATGACGGCGATGATATCGTAGGGACCGGTGACTATATCAACCGATTTCACCCCTTTTAGCTTTTTCAGGGCATTGGCTACTTCTTTGTTTCGGCCTACTGCTGTCTCGATAAGGACGAATGCCTTGGCTAACATTGGGTTCACCTCCATCTAATCAGCTATTAACCTGCGGCTATCCAGTTTAGCACATTTTGGCCGGATATTGCTAAATATTTCTTTGAACCCCCCGGCCCGCCGGCGGTTAAACCGTGTCCCGGAAAAATTTTAATAATGGTCTGGTATAATGTCAAGCTTAAGCCCGCCTTGACAGTAGGTAGCTGGCTTAGCTTATAATGGACTAATTCTCTGTTGGACCTGTCAGATTGAATTCTACTCAGGAGGAGCGCTTTGGACTATTTCTTAACTGAACAGCAAGAGGAAATCAGAAATCTAACCCGGACCATTGCCGAAGAAAAGGTATTGCCGGTGCGGGCGGCGCTTGATGAAAAGGAAGAGTTCCCTTGGGAGATAATGAAAACCCTGGCTGATGCCGGCCTGTTCGGTGTCTATATCCCCGAAGAGTACGGGGGGTTGGGTGGTGATCTTCTTGGCCTGTGTCTGGTGGTGGAGGAATTAAGCCGGGTGTGCAGCGGCATCGCCGTCAGCTATGCCGCCAGCGGCCTGGGAACATTCACCCTGCTCCAGTACGGCACCGACGAGCAGAGGCGCAAATACCTGCCTGACATTGCCAGCGGCCGGAAGCTGGCTGCCTTCGGCCTGACCGAGGCTGACGCCGGCAGTGACGCCAGCAGCATCAAGACCACCGCCCAGCGCACCGATAAAGGTTATATCATTAACGGCACCAAGCAGTTCATCACCAACGGCGGTGATGCCGAGGTATACACCGTTATCGCCTTAACCGATAAATCAAGGGGACCCCGCGGCGCCAGCGCCTTCATAGTGGAAAAAGATACCCCCGGCTTTACCTTCGGCAGGAAGGAGAAGAAGCTGGGCATCCGCGCTTCCTCAACTAGAGAGCTGGTCTTTGAGGATTGCCTCATCCCCGCCGAGAATATCATCGGGCGGGAGGGGATGGGCTTTATCCTGACCATGAAGCTCCTTGACCGCTCCCGCCCCGGCTTGGGCGCCCAGGCGATGGGTCTGGCGCAGGGGGCTCTGGAGGCGGCCATTGACTACGCCAAGAAGCGCGTCCAGTTCGGCCACCCCATTTACGCCCAGCAGGCGGTACAGCAGATGCTGGGGGAGATGGCCATGCGGGTGGAGGCGGCGCGGGCGCTGGTCTATTCAACCGCCCGGATGATAGACGGCGGGGCCAAGGACTTCACCAAGGAATCGGCGATGTGCAAGGTCTTTGCCTCGGACACGGCGATGAAGGTGACCACCGACGCCATGCAGATTTTCGGCGGCGTCGGCTACATGCGCGATTATCCCATCGAGAAGATGTTCCGCGATGCCAAGATTACCCAGATATATGAAGGCTCTAACCAGGTGCTGAGGAATGAAATCGCCTTTGCCCTGAGGAAGCTTAAGGTGTTGGGCGGGTAGCTATTCAGCTTGACAGTAGGCGTTATGCTCGGCTTATAATATAAGGCTTGTTTCTGGAGGGGAGGTGGCAGGCGATGCAGATAAACGTAGCACAGCTACTCCGGGCGTCTATAGGCTCGGTAAAAGATTACGAAGTAAAAAATGTTATAGATATCACCGGTGACGGTGTTAACAGCATGGTGCAGGGCAAGGTCAGGCTGATGCGCACCAACCGGAGTATACTGGTCAAGGGGGCGCTGGAAACCGATGTTGAGCTTACCTGCAGCCGCTGCCTGGGCCTGTTCCGGCGTTCGCTTAAGATAAACCTTGAGGACGAGTATTACCCCACCGCCGACGTGGATACCGGGGCGGCCATAGCCTTGCCCGACGAGCCGGGCTGTTTCACCATTGACCAGCAGCATGTCCTTGACCTGACCGAGGCGGTGCGCCAGTACGCGCTGCTGGCTATCCCCATGAAGCCGCTCTGTAAAGAAAGCTGCGCCGGGTTGTGTCCCTCCTGTGGTCAGAATCTCAACAAGGGGCCCTGTGGCTGTCAGCCTAAGGCAGCCGACCCCCGCTGGTCTGAGTTAAGCAAACTTAAAAAAGAGAAAGGAAAATAGTATGGGGGCTTTACCGAAACAAAAATACGCCAAGGCGAGGCAGGGTAAGCGCCGGGCTCATCTCGGCCTGGTGATACCCTCCCTGGACTTATGTCCTCAGTGTCATAGTCCCAAGCTGTCTCACCGTGCCTGTCCTACCTGCGGCAGCTATGCCGGCAGGGAGGTCATCGAGGTCAAAGGTCCTAAGAAACCGGCGGCATAACCGGGGGGAATGACATGACGGAAGCAATAAAAGCCGCCTATGTCTTCCCCGGGCAGGGCTCGCAGTCGGTAGGCATGGGTCTTGACCTGTACCAGAATTACGATGCGGCCAGGGCCGTCTTTGAACAGGCCGATAAGTCTCTGGGTTTCCCCCTGTCTAAACTGTGCTTCGAGGGCCCGGAGGACGAGCTTATCAAGACGGTCAACGCCCAGCCGGCGATAGTAACCGTCAGCTTCGCCTGCCTTGAGGCTGCCCGCAGCCTTAACGGGGCATTACCCCCGGCCGGCTTTGTCGCCGGTCACAGCCTGGGCGAATACACGGCGCTGGCGGCGGCGGGGGTGCTAGATTTCGCCACCACCGTCTACCTTGCCCGGGAGCGGGGACGGCTGATGCACCAGGCGGGACAGCTTAACCCCGGCGGCATGGCGGCCATTATCGGCCTTGACGAGGAACCCCTGGCCGAGGTCTGCCGGCAGACCGGCACCCGTATCGCCAATATCAACTGCCCCGGCCAGATAGTAATCAGCGGGGCCAGGGATAATCTGGCTCAGGCTATGGAACTGGTCAAAGACCGGGGGGCCCACCGCACTATCCCCCTGCAGGTAAGCGGCGCCTTTCATACCCCGCTGATGCAGCCGGCGGTTGACGGCATGGCCGAGGTTATGGCCACCCTTAGCTTTAGTGACCCAACCGTGCCTATCATTGGTAACACCACCGCCCGGCCCCTCACCACCGCCCAGGCGGTTAAAGAGGAGCTGTTAAATCAGCTGTGCAACTGCGTACAGTGGCAGCGTTCGGTGGAGTATATGGTAAATGACGGCGTATCTACATTTATTGAAATCGGGCCGGGCAGGGTGCTGGCCGGCCTTATCAAGCGGATAGACAGGGGTGTTAAAATCTTAAATATCGGCGATGCCGAGGCGGTCAAGAATATAGCGCAGGGGGTGAGGTAGAATGAACCTTAACGATAAAGTAGCCATAGTCACCGGCGGCGGTCGGGGCATCGGTCGCGCCATCGCCCTCAAATTAGCTGAGGTGGGGGCAACGGTGGTGGTGTCCGATATCCTGGAGAAAGAGGCGGAGGCCGTAGCTGGAGAAATCAAAGCGGCGGGCGGGCAGAGCCTGGCCGTCATGGCTGATGTCAGCCTGGCAGCGGATGTCGCCCGGCTGGTGGAGGAAACTATAACTACCTGCGGCCGGATTGATATTTTAATCAATAACGCCGGCATTGCCCGGGACCAGCTCCTGCTGCGGATGTCGGAAGAGGACTGGGATAAGGTGCTGGCGGTGGACTTGAAGAGCGTCTTCCTCTGCACCAAGGCCGTGTTGCGGCCGATGGTCAAGCAGCGCCGGGGCCGGATTATCAGCCTTTCCAGCATCGCCGGTATCACGGGCAACAAGGGGCAGGCCAACTACGCTTCGGCCAAGGCCGGCATTATCGGCTTTACCCGGACGGTGGCCAAGGAGGTCGGCTCCCACGGCGTCACCGTCAACGCCATCGCCCCCGGCTTTATTGAGACTGATATGACCGGGCAGATGAAAGAGGACTGGCGGCAGGAAATCAAAAGGCATATCCCCCTGGACCGCTTCGGAACCCCCCGGGATGTGGCCGAGGCGGTTGCCTTTCTCGCCTCCGATGAGGCGGGCTATATCACCGGTCAGGTTCTGGGTGTGGACGGAGGCATGTAAGGCCTTATTGTTGCATGACCGGGACAAAATGCTATAATGACAGGTTAAATTTGGCGGGTAAGCGATGGGAGTACGGCGCAAAGCCAGGGCGATAGCCCTTCAGGTATTATACGAGTTCGATTCGGCCGGCCACGATGTGGAAGCGGCTTTAGCCTATATTCTGGATGAAGCCGGGCTGTCCGGTGAGGACGCCGCCTTTACCCGGGGGCTGGTCAACGGCGTTATCCGTAACCGGGAGCAGATAGATAAGCATATCAGGAAGTTCGCCCCGGCCTGGCCGCTGGAGCAGATACCCGTCGTCGACCGCAATATCTTAAGACTTGCAATATTTGAGGTTTTACTTGATAATAATGTCCCAGTGAAGGTCGCCATCAATGAGGCGGTCGAATTAGCCAAGAAGTTTGGTAGTGATAGTTCGTCAAGGTTTGTTAACGGGGTTTTGGGCTCGGTTAGCGCCCTTGCCGTTAGAAAGTAGGGAGGTAAAAGATGCCCACAGTCTTTGATAGGATAAAGAAGATAGTTGTTGATCAACTAGGTGTTGAGGAAAAGGAGGTCGTGCCCACGGCCAGTTTCGTTGACGATTTGGGCGCCGATTCTCTGGATCTGGTTGAGCTGATAATGTCCCTGGAAGAGGAGTTCGGCAAGCCCGACCAGAAGGTAGAGATACCGGACGAGGACGCCGAAAAGATAGTAACCGTCCAGGATGCCATTGATTACTTAAGGGACCACGGTATCAAGGACTGATAACTAAATAAGTTAAAGACCTGCCCACGGGTAGTTTAAATCTTTAGCCTTTACGGGGTGTCCCCACCCCTTTTTTATATCTATTCCCGCCCACCGCCCTTTAGGTAAGCGGGCTAAAGCCCTTTATGCCCTCTATATAGCCTATTTTTCCTCTATAACTATCCGCTTTATTACGTCGCCGTTCTTCATTTGCAGCAGTACATCCATCCCCTCTGTCAGCTGGCCGAACACCGAATGGTGCCCGTCGAGGTGGGGCTGCGGGGCATAGCAGATAAAGAACTGGCTGCCGTTGGTGTCGGCGCCGGCGTTGGCCATGGAGAGGGCGCCGGCGACATGGGCGTGGTTGGTGAACTCATCGGCAAATTTGTAGCCGGGGCCGCCGGCTCCGGTTCCGGTGGGGTCGCCTCCCTGGGCCATGAAGTCGGCGATAACGCGGTGGAAGGTGGTGTCGTCATAGAAGCCCTCGCGGGCCAGGAAGACGAAGTTGTTGACGGTTACCGGCACGTCGCTGGCAAAGAGCTCCAGCACCAGGTTGCCTTTTTCGGTCTCGATGGTGGCGGTGTAGCTTTTACTGGCGTCAATCTGCATCTCCGGCGGGGATGAGTAGCTTTTGGGCTTTGGGGTTTCTCCGGGTGTTTCCGCTGGGGTTTCACTGGGTTCTCCACCGGGGCAGGCCGCCAGTGGGAGCAGTACCCCAATCAGCAGTATGCTGGCTATATGGGATAGTTTTTTGAGTTTCATTAGTCCGTTTTCTCCTTGGTGTAATTCTTTTCTCTATATAGGGTAACGAATTTGAGGCTATTTTTCAACTCTGCCCCTTTTCCCCCCTAATTATTTATTTAAGGTAACCCTCCCCCTTTATCCCCCTCCCTTGGAAAGGGAGGGGGAAATTAATTAATAAAAAGAGGGGCTTTAAGCCCCTCTTAGACTGCCTTGTGAAGCCAGTTTTCAGCAGGTGGGTACTTCTCTGGGCTATAAACAGCATATTTTGCAGAAGCAACAGTTCTTGCGTTTAGATACTCTACCTCTTTAATAGTGGCTTGTTTATATGCCCATGTATCTGATGGGTAAAGATAACTTAAAATCAAGTAACGCTTAGGACTTAAAGGTAATGTTCCAAACGCATTGTTATTTCCCCACCCTGCATATAACCTTGAACCATCGCGATTAGTTAAATAAACAGGGCGGTCTGAAGTAATGAAAAATGTTCCTGTTGGAGCATCAATAATAAACCAACTCATCTTAGCAATCACTGGTGCTAGGTCAGTAATTATGCTCATGTTTTCTTTCATCATTGCTTTCCCTGCCTTACTCTTCTCACGCATGGACTCCAATTCTTTCTTCCATTCGTCTGCTGTCCATGTGAATGAATCTGACTCGCCTGTTTCATATTTAATCAGCGGCTGGTCTTTCTCAACTTTTATTTCCGCTTTCTCTAAGAGTTTCTTGGTCTTGTAGTCTATTTGTTCCAGACCAGATAGGAACGCTTTTCCAGTCTCCTCTATAGTTGGGGGCACTCTTAGATACAAGTTTGTAATCAAAAACGAAAGTAACTGCTTCTTCCCATACGTCAGCCCATCTTCTGACGCTAATAATTCTTGGAGAATAGGGGCAGTGTATCCTTCAATGTAAGTATTAATACTGTCGAGCGGATAATCTTTCTCATTCATATTTTGAGAATAATAGAATTCTTTTACCGCTGTGCTTCTTGCACTCTGAACTCGCTTTGGTTTTGGTGAACCAAGATTATAGACCCAGCCTGGGTTGATAAATCGGTTCAGGTAAAAATATGGAGTTGTGTGCTGATTTTTACCTATTTTCATACTTATAGCCTCTTGTCCCCATTATACCACCCCTTTACATAACTCTAAAAACAATTCCCCGTAGCTACCCAGCTTCGGATTGTTTCCGGTAAAAAAATAGTGTCTACGTTCAAATTTTATTCAGTGCTGGTCTATCACCCAATCTTCCCCAGCACCCTCTCCAGCTTTCCCTTCCACCCCTTATCCCCCTTATAGCTCAAACTAATCTGCCTAACCCCCATCCTCACCCCGTCGGGCAGGGCAAGCTCATGCTGCTCCGGCGTGAACCGCATCCCATCTAACAAGCGGAGGACGATAAGCCCGTCCTCGGTGATGATGGACGTGATTCCGGCTTTGGCCGCCAGCATTTTAATCTTGACGGCGTAGAGGAGGTTTTTGACCTCCGGGGGCATGGCGCCGAACCTGTCGCCGAACTCACCGGCCAGCGCCTCTATCTGCTCCAGTTTATCCAGCCGGGCCATGCTCTGGTAGAGGCTCAAGCGCGTCTCGACGTCGCTGACGTATTCATCGGGGATATAGGCTTTGAGCGGCAGGTCGATGGCGGGCATGGGGAGGGGAGAGGGTCTCATCTTTTCGGGGATTCCTGCCTGTCTGGCTTTGCGAGATTCCACCGCATCGGCTAACAATCGGCAGTAGAGGCTGAAGCCGACGGCGCTGATATGCCCGCTTTGTCTGGCCCCCAGCAGCGTTCCCGCCCCCCTTATTTCCAGATCTTTAAGGGCGATGCTGAAACCGGCCCCCAGCTCGGTGGCCTCGAAGATGGTCTTCAGTCTCTTCTCGGCGGTGGGGGTGAGCATCCGACCCTTCTCGAAGAGGAAGTAGGCGTAGGCGAGGCTGGCGCCCCGCCCCACTCTGCCCCGCAGCTGGTATAGCTGGGTCAGCCCGAACCTGTCCGCCCGGTTGACAATCAGGGTATTAACGTTGGGCATGTCCAGCCCGGACTCGATGATGGTGGTGCAGACCAGTATATCGCTTTTATCCTGGCTGAAGTCGGCCATCACCCTTTCCAGCTCTCCCTCCGGCATCTGGCCGTGGGCGACGGAGACTCTGGCTTCGGGAATAAGCGACTGGAGCTTTTCGGCGATATTGGCGATGCTCTCGACGCGGTTATGGACGAAGAAGACCTGTCCGTTGCGCTCAAGCTCCCTGAGGACGGCCTCCCGGACGAGCCGCTCGTCGTAGCGGGCGACGTAGGTCTTGATGGGCAGGCGCTGGTCGGGCGGCGTCTCCATGGTGCTCATGTCCCTCACCCCCACCAGCGACATGTGCAGGGTGCGGGGGATGGGGGTGGCGCTCAGGGTTAATACGTCTACCTCCTGGCGCATTTTCTTGAGGTACTCCTTGTGGCTGACGCCGAAGCGCTGCTCCTCGTCGATAATCAGCAGCCCCAAATTCTTGAAATTTATGTCCTTCTGGAGCAGGCGGTGGGTGCCGATGCAGATATCGGCGCTGCCGCTGGCCAGCCCCTCTATTACAGTCTGCTGCTCTTTAGCTGTTTTAAAGCGGCTTAAGGCCTCGATTCTCACCGGGAAGGCCTCCAGCCTTTCTTTAAAGGTGCTGAAATGCTGCTGGGCGAGGACGGTGGTCGGAACTAATACCGCCACCTGCTTGCCGTCCATCACCGCCTTGAAGGCGGCCCGCACCGCGACCTCGGTCTTGCCGTAGCCCACATCCCCGCAGACCAGCCGGTCCATCGGCTTGTTTTTCTCCATGTCGGCTTTGACATGTCCCTGCACCTCTATCTGGTCGGGCGTCTCCACGTAGGGGAAGGAGGCCTCCAGCTCCTGCTGCCAGACGGTATCCCGCGAGAAGCTAAAGCCGGCCACGACCTCCCGGGCGGCGTACAGGACTAACAGCTCTTTAGCGACCTCCTCAACTGACTCCCTGACCTTCTGCTTGGCACGGCTCCACTCCTGGGTACCCAGCCGGGAGAGGGTAGGGGCATGGTCGCCGCCGCCGATGTAGCGGTTGACCCGGTCTATCTGGTCGGTGGGTACGTAGAGCTTGTCGTTGGCGGCGTATTTCAGCAGCAAATATTCTTTTTCACCGTTGTCGGTGCCCATCCTGACCACGCCGGCGAACTTGCCGATGCCGTGCTCCACATGCACCACGTAGTCGCCGGGGGTAAGCTCGATGAGGAACTGGTGGTGGGGCACCGGCCTCCTCTTTACCAGCCGTCTCTGCTTGATAAAGCCGAAGACCTCGGCGTCGGTGAGCAGGTGGGTCTGGCCGTTCATTATCCACCCCTCCCCCAGCAGCCCCTGGACTAAGGTCAGCGAACCGGGCGGGGGTATTTTTTCTATTTCAGTCACCGGCGAGGCCAGAATATCCTCCTGCTCCAGAAGCTCGGCGAGGCGGCTGGCCTGGTGGCTTACTATAATCAGCCGCTGTCTTTGTTTCAGCAACTGCTTTGTTTTTCTAACCAGCGCCGGCAGCTGTCCGGCGTAGCCGGGGGCGGTGGTAAAGCTTAGCTTGTGGGCAGGCTCGTCTTTATCAACACCCCAGGCGGTGAGCTTAAGGTGGGGCTTCTCTTTTATTTTCGGCTCCAGTTCCCCCCAGTTAAAGTAGGGACGGGGGGAGTCAACCGGTAGCTCTCTTCTCTCCAGCTTTTCGGCGCGTAGCTGGCTGGCCTGCGCCTCCAGGTCGGAAACGGCCTGCTCAATATTCACCGGCTCATCAAGCACTAAAAGACAGTCCGGGGGCAGGAAGTCCAGCAGGCTGTCGGTGTTGGGCATGGATAGCTCCGCCGCCGGGCAGACAGCTATTGACGATATAGAATTCAGCGAGCGCTGGCTGGCCGGGTCGAAGAGCCGCAGGCTGTCAATGGTGTTGCCCAGGAACTCTAATCTGGCGGGCATCTCGCTGGTGGGGGGATAAATATCCACGATGCCGCCTCTATGGCTTATCGTCCCCGGAACCTCCACCGTGTTCTCCAGACGGTAGCCGATGTCCAGCCACTGCTTAATCAGATCTAAAGGCTCAACCTCCATCCCTGCCCCTATAGTATGGCAGTTGGCGATAAACTGTTTATGCGGCGTTAGCCTGGCCATCAGGGACGGGGCGGAAACAACCACCAGTGGAGGGTTTTCATCCCCGTTAACCCCCGCCAGCGCCGATAGCACCCGTACCCTCTCCAGACCGGTGGAGGCGTCTGAAGCGATGCGCTCGTAGGGCAGGGCATCGGGCTCGGGGAAGAGCTTTACCCCGCTAGAGGGGCTCCAGGTCGCTATCTGCTCGTGGAGCCTCCGGCAGTTCTCCGGCTGGGCGGTGACCACCAGCATAGGGCGGCGCAAAGATTTATATAGGGCGGCGATAAAGTAGGGCTTGGCCGCTTCCAGCACCACCGCGCCGGTATCGCCGTTTAGCTCTTCTACCAGCTTTTGGTATTCGGGCATCCTCTCGATGAGATGCAGCAGTCTGGTCAGGTTCAACTTAATTCTCCCCAAATGCCTCTAGGGCTAGCCGGTACGGCCTAGCCCTGCAAAACCCAGAAAAATCTCCGATTTTCCCGGGGACCCTGTAAAAATTCTAGCACAGCAGAAGATACGGGGCAATTAATTGGTTTTTATTTTTATCAACCTCACCCCCTTAATCCCCCTCTCCAATCTTGGAGAGGGGGAATTTTTTTCTAAGAAGAGGGGGCGAAGCCCCCTCTTAAACACCCCTGATTAGTCGCTCCCCTTTCTTCCCCTATCCCCCCTAAAAAGAAATTGATAGAAGTATTACTTCTGTAGGGCGGGTGGGCGGGAAACTAAACACATGTAAAACAGAGGCAGAGGGGGTAAAAACCCCGGCTTTTATAGTATTTTACCCCTTGACGGCGGCGCGGTTATGGTATAAATTAATGACCTAGCGGTACTAGGCAAAATCACCTGGCAGAATCGGTATGGTTGAATATTATCAAGTGTTACTGGTAGTCGTGGCCGCCTTCTGGCTGGGTGCCTGTCCCTTTTCGGTGTGGGTGGGACATAAGTTCCTTGGCAAAGAGGTAAGGGACTATGGGGACGGCAACCCCGGCGCCGCCAATGTTATGCGGGCCGGAGGGCGCAAGTCATTCGGTCTGGCCATGTTTCTGGACATGGCCAAGGGCGTACCCTTCGTCTACCTGGCTCATGCCTTCTGGGGATTTCCCGATATGGTGGTGGTGGTGGTGGGCTTGAGTGCCATAATGGGGCACGCCTTTTCCCCCTTCCTTGGCTTTAAGGGCGGCAAATCTATAGCCGTTACCGGCGGCGTCCTCCTGGCGCTGCCCCATCCGGGGATACTATTTTCCTTTATCGTCTTTCTGTTAATAGCCTTTATTTTCATAGAAAAAGATGCCTGGATAGTGATTGCCGGTGCCACCGGCGCACTGGCTTACCTGGTGGTTACCAGAGGAAACTCTTGGGAATCACTGTTTATGCTGGGCGTGCTGGTGATACTGGCGGTAAAGCATTTTAATGACCTTAAAACTGTTCCAACGCGCAGGGTCAGGATTCTGGCTTGGCTGCAATCCCGTAGACGGTAGGCCGTAGAAATAGGTAGAGTATGCTGTATCATTTGATAATAGCTGGCGGGCTGGTTCTCTTCATGCTCAATCTCTTCTTGAATCTCCGCGTTTTGAAGAGGCCGCGCGCTGACAGCCGCCCGCCGGAGCCGGCGCCTCTAATCTCTGTACTCATCCCGGCCAGGGACGAAGAGGCCAATATAGAGACCTGCTTAAAGTCTTTGCAGGAGCAGGACTACCCCAATTTTGAGATTTTAGTTTTAGATGACCACTCCTCGGATAATACGGCTGCAATCGTAGAGCGGCTCGCCGCCCGGGACAGCCGTGTCCGCCTCTTTAAGTCCGAGCCCCTCCCCGAAGACTGGGCGGGCAAGCCCTTTGCCTGCTATCAGCTTGCCCGTAAGGCTAAAGGCTCCTGGCTTTTGTTCGTTGACGCCGATACCGTACACGCTCCCCACATGCTGCGCAGCGTGCTGGACATAGCTGTAAAGTCCAGGGCCGGCCTGCTTTCCGGCTTCCCGCGCCAGCTGGCCAGCTCCCTGCCCCAGAAGATAGCCATACCGGTGTTATACTTCGTCATCATGAGCTGGCTGCCCATCTGGTGGCTGCACCGCTCGCGCAAGCCCAGGCCCTCGCTGGCTATCGGGCAGTTCCTTCTCTTCCCCCGTGAGAACTACTGGAAGATTGGCGGGCACCAGGCGGTAAAGTCCAGGATAATTGAAGACGTCTGGCTGGGCGTTGAGATAAACCGCCACGGCAGCCGGCACATCGCCATTGACCTGTCGCCGGTGGTGTCCTGCAATATGTACCGGGACGTGGGGGCGATGTGGGAGGGCTTTATCAAGTGGATGTATTCGGTGGCGGCGCTGTCCCGGCTCGGCCTGGCCATGTTGCTTATTGCCGCCTACGTATTTTACCTGGCCCCGTTCTACTGGCTGTGGCGGGAACTGTTCGTGGGGCCCACCGGCTGGGGGCCAATTATCATCTTTCAGGTGGTGATGATATTCGGCCTGCGCTGGCTGGTGGACAGCCGTTTCAAAGAGCCGGTCGTCTCGGCCTTCCTCCACCCTCTCGGCTTCTCCTTCCTTGTTTTGACCGTCCTCTATGCCGGCTCAAGGCAGGTAGTCGGGGCTGGTGTTCGCTGGAAGAACCGCCTTTACAGTAAGGAATCGGCGGTAGAGTAGGGGTTTTAAGCCGCCTCTTTATCGCCTTGCCTTGTCCAACCCAACTTCGCTTGCTATAATGTAGCCAGTTTACTTAAGATAAACGTTATGGACAAATCGGCGGCTTATCAGCGGATAGTGGCTAAGTTCGGCACCGGCCTGCTTACCGGTGGCAAAGAGCGCCTTGACGAGCACATAATGTCGGGTCTGGCCGGCCAGCTGGCGCAGTTGCACACCCGGGGGGTGGAGATGGTTATCGTCTCCTCCGGGGCTATAGCCTCGGGCAGGCAGAAGCTGGGTCTAACCGAGCGGGCCAAGGACGTCCCCTTCAAGCAGGTGCTGGCTTCGGTAGGGCAGCACCGCCTGGTGAGCCTCTATGAGCGGCTTTTCAGCCGCTATGATATCACCGTGGCTCAGGCATTGCTGGCCAGGGCCGATCTTCTCGATAGGTCGGGCTATCTCAACGCCCGCAACACCCTGCTGGCGCTGCTGGAGCTAAAAGTTGTCTGCGTTGTCAACGAAAACGATGTGGTGGCGGTTGATGAGCTTCACGAGGCTGTATTCGGCGATAATGATAACCTATCGGCGATGGTAGCCAACCTGATTGACGCTGACCTGCTGATGATTCTTACCGATACCGCCGGGCTCTATACCGCCGACCCCCACCGCCACCCGGAAGCCCAGCTTGTCCCGCAGGTAGAGAAGATAGACTTAAAGATTGAACGCCTGGCGGCGGCGACTACCAGCCGTCTGGGCACCGGCGGCATGATTACCAAGATAGAGGCGGCCAAGCTGGCCACCTCCTTTGGGGTGACGGTGGTCATCGCCGACGGCCGGGAGCCGGATGTAATCTTAAGGCTGGCCAGGGGTGAATCTGTAGGCACCCGTTTTCTGCCCACCAGCAGCAAGCTGGAAAGCCGCAAGCGCTGGATGCTCAGCGGTCTTTCCACCAAAGGCAAGCTGGTGGTGGATTCCGGCGCCGCTAAGGCGCTTAAGAAGCAGAATCGCAGCCTGCTGGCCGCCGGCATTAAAGACCTTGCCGGCGAGTTTCACCGGGGGGCTATCGTCAATATCTATGACCCCGAGGGGTCACGCCTGGGCTGCGGCATCACCAACTACAGCTCGGCTGACATCAAGGTTATTAAAGGGGCGCACTCCGGGAAGATTGTCACTCTTCTCGGTTATGATTATGGCTCAGAGGTAGTTCATAGGAATAATCTGGTAGTGCTCTAGAAGGTAGGCTTGAATTGAGTTTAGGAAAACTTTATCGGATTGCTGAGGAACAGACTGCATTTAGCATTGACTATCGGTTGCTGGGTGAAGTGCCGACCAGGTGGTGGGGTGATTTTATCCTTACCGAATACAGGCACCTTGCTAATGAAGGCAGGTATTATATTGAGTTAGAGGACGGGCGCCGTGGCATGTGCGCCATCCACAAAGAGGTTGGCCGGGCCGCTACCGGCACCCCAACGCGCTACCGCTATTCCTTCAAAGGGATTGGTGGTTTAAATAAGTCAAAGGAATAACCAGGAGAGTTAAAGAGGGGCGTTACCCCCCACCCATATTATATCTATTCCCACCCACTGCCCTTATGTGGAAGGGGAATTCCCCCACCCTTTAAGTAAAATGAGGGAGGCTCCACCCGCCGCCCTTATATGGAAGGGTTTCCCCTCCACCTTTTTAGGAGGGAAATGATAGAGGTTTCACCGCCGCCCTTAAGGAGGGGAGTGAAATATAGGGAGTCTAAGAGGGACGAAGTCCCTCTTCTAAAAATTAGTTCCCCATCTCCTTTGAAGGAGAGGGGGATAAAGGGGGTGAGGTAGATGAAATCCCCAAATAAAGAGCTTGAAGAAAAGGCCAGGGCGGCCAGGGCGGCCTCCCGCCGCATGGCTTACCTCCCGTCCGAAATCAAGAATAAAGCTTTGCATAATATTGCAAATGACCTTTTAGCCGGTCAGGAAGAAATACTGGCCGCCAATCAGCTTGACTACCACCAGGCGCAAAAATCGGGCATGAACGCCGCCATGCTTGATAGGCTTATGCTCTCCCCGGAGCGCCTGGCGGCTATAGCCAAAGATGTTTTAGCGGTGGCGGAGCTGCCTGACCCGGTGGGCGAGGTCTTTGATATGCGCACCCTCCCCAACGGCTTACAGCTCAGCCGGAAGCGGGTGCCTTTAGGGGTCATCGGCGCCATCTACGAAAGCCGCCCCAACGTCACCGTGGATATCTCCGCCCTCTGCCTCAAGTCGGGCAACGCCGTTATCCTGAGGGGGGGCAGGGAGGCGGTCCACTCCAACAGCGCTTTAGCTAAGGTTGTCCGGGAGGCGGCGACAAGAGCCGGCGTCCCCGAAGGGGCGGTGCAGTTCATAGAGAATACCGACCGCGCCCTGGTCGACGAGATGCTTAAACTGCGCCAGTATATTGACCTGATTATCCCCCGTGGCGGGGCCGGCCTTATCCAGCATATAAAGGATAACGCCGCCATGCCGGTGATAGCCGGCGGCGTCGGCGTCTGCCATACCTATGTGGACAGGAGCGCCGATGTGGATAAGGCGGTGGCTATTGCCTTTAACGCCAAGGTGCAGCGCCCCACCGTATGCAACGCCCTGGATACCCTGCTGGTTCACGCCGATATCGCCCGGAAGTATCTGCCCCTGGCGGCGGCGGAGCTGGCCAGGGCCGGCGTGGAGATGCACTGCGATGAGCGTGCGATGGCTATCCTTAAAGAAAAACCCTCTCTCAAGCTCAAGCCGGCCACCGATGAGGACTGGGGCAAGGAGTTTCTATCGCTGGTGGCGGCGGTCAAGGTTGTTGATTCCCTGGACGAGGCGCTGGAGCACATAGAGCGCTGCGGCTCAGGTCACTCCGAGGCTATTATCACCGGGGAAGATGACGCCGCCGTGCGTTTCCTGGACGAGGTGGATGCCGCCTGCGTATACGTCAATGCCAGCACCCGCTTTACCGATGGCAGCCAGTTCGGGCTGGGGGCCGAGGTGGGCATAAGCACGCAGAAGTTCCACGCCCGCGGTCCGCTGGGGGTAAGGGAGCTTACCAGCTACAAGTGGATTATCTTGGGCAGCGGCCAGGTCAGGCCCTAGTTGCCCTGTGCGACGGCCTCCAGTACCGCCTGCTGCGTCAGAAACAGCTCGTTGATGCCCTTGCCGGCCAGGGAAATCAATGAATCGATAGTCTCTTTGGTGAACGGTTTGCCTTCCGCCGTCCCCTGCAACTCGACGAACTCGCCCTGGCTGGTCATCACCACGTTAAAGTCAACGGCGGCGTTGTAGTCCTCGTCGTAGCACAGGTCCAGTAGCTGGTGGTCGTGGACGATTCCCACGCTGGTGGCGGCGACGGCGCTCTTCAGGGGTATGGAGGCTATTATCCCCATATTGGCCAGTGTTTGCAGCGCCTGGCGCAGGGCGACGTAGGCGCCGGTAATGGCCGCCGTCCTGGTGCCGCCGTCGGCCTGCAATACATCGCAATCTATAACCAGGGACCTTTCCCCCAGGGCGCTCAGGTCGGTTACGGCTCTCAGTGAGCGCCCGATGAGGCGCTGGATTTCCTGGCTCCGGCCGGCGACCCTCCCCAGCGCCGCTTCGCGGGGGCTGCGGGTGACGTTAGCGCGGGGCAGCATGCCGTATTCGGCGGTAATCCAGCCGGTACCCCCACCCCTCAGGAAGGACGGTACCTTCTCTTCAACGCTTACCGAACACAGCACCATGGTCTTGCCCAGCTCTATTAACGCCGAGCCCTCGGCAAAGCTCTGGTAGCCGGGGGTTATCTTTACCGGTCTCAGTTCGTCCCAGGCGCGCCCGTCAACTCTTTTCATCTAAGCTCCTCTTTTTAAGTATGCAAGAGTATAACAGAGATGGGTTATATTGGCAATTATTATCAACCTCATCCCCTTAATCCCCCTCTCCATTCTTGGAGAGGGGGAAATTTAATTAAAAAGAGGGGCTTCGCCCC
>JABMRW010000085.1 GCA_013202445.1 Deltaproteobacteria bacterium
AGCGCAGACGATACTGAGGGGGCAACCCTTTGTGGAAAATATGCCACTGCCAGGAGGCTTTTGACCTTTACTTTGGCTTGCTTTATAATTAGATATAGGTGAGTTATGGCTAGCCGATTTGAGAAGTTTTCCGAACGAGCACGCAGAGTCCTCACTTTAGCCCAGGAAGAGGCCCAGCACTTCAACCATACCTATATCGGCACCGAGCATATCCTGCTCGGTCTGCTACGGGAGGATGAAGGGGTTGGCGCTAAGGTCCTGGCTAACCTGGGCGTGGGCTTGAATAAGGCGCGCTCGGCGGTGGAGTTTATTATCGGGCGCGGCGAGAAGCCGAGCACCGGTGAAATAGGTCTTACCCCTAGGGCAAAGCGTATCATCGAGCTGGCTATAGACGAAGCGCGCCACCTTGGACATAACTATATCGGGACCGAGCATTTGCTGCTCGGTCTTTTGCGTGAGGGGGGTGGGGTGGCCTCCGACGTTCTGGATAGTTTTGGTGTTACCCTGGAGCGGGCGCGCGCCGAGACTTCCAAGGTGCTGGGGGAGGGGGTGGCCAGAGCCAGGCCGGCCCGCACTACCAGCCGCACGCCGGCTTTAGACCAGCTTGGCATCGATTTAACGGCGGCGGCTACCGCCGGTAAGCTTGACCCGGTTATCGGGCGGGATAAGGAAATAGAGCGGGTAATCCAGATTCTTAGCCGCCGCACCAAGAATAACCCGGCGCTGATTGGTGAGCCGGGGGTTGGTAAGACGGCCATCGTTGAGGGCCTGGCTCACCGTATCGTCGATGGCGACGTGCCGGAGACGCTGGAGGGGAAGAGAATAGTGACCCTGGATATGGGGGCGGTGGTGGCCGGTACCAAGTACCGCGGTGAGTTCGAGGAGCGGTTGAAGAAGGTCATTGACGAGATAAAGGCCGCCGGTAACTGCGTGCTGTTTATAGATGAATTTCATACCATGGTGGGCGCCGGGGCGGCGGAGGGGGCGGTTGATGCCGCTAATATCCTCAAACCATCCCTGGCACGGGGTGAATTGCAGTGCATCGGCGCTACCACCCTTGATGACTACCGTAAGTATGTAGAGCGAGATGCCGCCCTGGAGCGGCGCTTCCAGCCCGTCCTGGTGGAGGAGCCTTCCGTTGATGAAACGCTGGAGATATTGAACGGGATTAAGGAGCGCTACGAGGAGCATCACCAGCTGACCATAAGTGCCGAGGCATTGAGTGCCGCGGCAACGTTTGCTTCCAGATATATTCCCGACCGCTTTATGCCCGACAAGGCTATTGACCTGATTGACGAGGCGTCGTCCAGAGTGAGGATTAGGCGCCGGACGATACCGGTTACCCTGAAGGAAGCCAGGCGTGCCCAGGAGAGCGTGCAGAAGGATAAAGAGGCCGCCCTTACCTCTCAGCAGTATGATTACGCCGCCGAGTTGCGCCAGCGCGAGCTTCAGATGGAAGAGAAGATAAAGCAGATGGAGGAGGACTGGCAGACGAAGCAGGAGCAGACGAAGCCGGTGGTAACGGCCGAGGATATAGCCGAGGTGGTTAGTATGTGGACCGGCATCCCGGTGGTGCAGCTGGCCTCTGATGAGACAGGCCGCCTGCTTCAGATGGAGGAAGTGCTGCATAAGCGCATTGTCGGCCAGGATGAGGCGATTAATACCATCTCCCGGGCGGTGAGGCGGGCCCGGGCCGGAATCAAAGACCCGAGGCACCCCATAGGTAATTTCATCTTTCTCGGCCCCACTGGTGTGGGTAAGACGGAGCTGGTTAGAGCTCTGGCCGAGTTTATGTTCGGCAGCGAGGATACCCTGATAAGGCTGGATATGTCCGAGTTTATGGAGAGGCATAGCGTAGCCCGGCTGGTTGGGGCGCCTCCGGGGTATGTCGGCTATGACGAGGGCGGGCAGCTTACCGAGGCGGTGAGGCGCAAGTCGTATTGCGCCATACTCCTGGATGAGATTGAAAAGGCTCATGAGGATGTCTTTAATATCCTCTTGCAGATATTTGACGACGGCCACCTGACCGATGCCAAGGGCCGGCGGGTTGATTTCCGCAATTGCATTATCATCATGACCAGCAACATCGGCGCCAAGCTCATCAAAAAGAGCGGCACCATCGGTTTTACCTCGCGCACTGATGAGGCCAAGACCCAGCAGATGGACTACGATAAAATGAAGGAGAAGCTGCTTGATGAGCTGAAGAAGACCTTCCGCCCCGAGTTCTTGAACCGCATCGATGGGGTGGTGGTGTTCCATTCCCTGAGCAAGGAAAATATCCGTAAGATAGTTGACCTGATGCTTTCCCAGGTTTCCCGGCAGTTGGTGGAGAAGGAGATAAAACTGGAGGTAACCGATGCCGCCAAAGATTTCCTCGGGGAAAAGGGCTATGATGAGGTCTTTGGGGCTAGGCCCTTACGCCGGGCAATTCAGGACATGATTGAGGATAAACTTTCCGAATCGGTGCTCCGCAGCGAATTCAAGGTCTTCGACCGGGTTTTTGAGATTAAGGCTGAAATGACTGAGATTACCCCGGCTGTCCTGGACGCTATCAAGGCATTGAAGGGTGTCTTCAGCGTGGAGAGTTCCGGGGACCTGCTCACCGTGAACAGCACGGAGGACTTAAAAGCGGATATAGAAAAGGTAATCCAGGACAATGGCGATCTTCTGGAACATCTAAAAATGAATAGCTATGTTTCCAAGGCTCTGATTGACGTTGCCGACAATGAAATTGTGCTGAAAACGGATGAGGCACCTTTCCCGGAGGTGGCCGCCGTGGGAGCATTGCTGGGAGACGATAAAGCGTAATTCATATGGCTAACAGAGTAGCTTTTGCATGAAAAGGGCGGGAACAACGGAAAAATACCGGAGCCGCCCTTTCAGTTTGCCCGAATGGCGGTGGGTTTGATGGCGGGTAAAATCGACGCCGATAAGACTTAAAGACGCGGGTAAGAAGAAAGGAGACTAGAAATTGTCACAGGAGAATGTGGAGATCCCGATAACGGGAAAGATAATCAGCGTGAATGTTAAAGTGGGGGATAAGGTTGGTGAGGGGGATGTAATCTGCCTGTTAGAGTCAATGAAGATGGAAAATCCGATACTGGCTCCGGTGGCCGGCACCGTTGCCAAGATAGAGCTTGCGGTGGGGCAGGTGGTTGAGGCTGGTGAATTAGTGGCTGTTATCGAATATTGACCGGTTTATTAAATTAGGGGATATTTAAGATTATGGACTGGGGTTTAATAGCCAGGATTGCCGGGGGCGGCTTTGGGGTGACTATCCTAGTTTTGGTCATCCTGTCCCTGGCGGCCTGGATAGTCGGATTAATAATACAAAAAACCGGAGCCAAGGCTAAAGAGACTCCGGCAAAGGATAAGTAGGTGTTTGGCCTCTACGAAACCGCCTTCGCGTCGTTGACCTGGGGCAATGTTTTAATGTTCTTTATCGCCGGGCTCCTTATCTACCTGGGCATCGCCAGGAAGATGGAGCCCATTTTGTTGGTACCGATAGGCTTCGGTATCCTTATGGTCAATCTTCCCATCGGCGGCATGATGGTGTATTCCGCCGAGGGCTTCCCCGCCGAGGTGTCCTCTTTAGGCGGGCTGATACAGGCTATAGGCCGGGGCGAGATAGGCTTGCTTAATGTTCTCTACACCTACGGGATTGAATCCGAGGTAATTCCCCTGCTCATCTTCCTGGGGGTGGGCGCCATGACCGATTTCAGGCCCAGTATTGCCCGCCCTATATCGTTCCTCTTCGGCGCCACCGCCCAGCTGGGTGTTTTCATCGTCTTTATCATCGCCGCCGTTTCCGGGCTTTTCACGATAAATGAAGCGGCCTGTGTCGGCATCATCGGCGGCTCCGATGGGCCGCCTACCGTTTTCCTCACCGCTGCCCTGGCCCCGCGGCTGCTGGGCCCGATTACGCTGGTGGCCTATTCTTACATGGCCCTGGTGCCTATTCTCCAGCCCCCGATAATAAGGCTGCTGACCACCAAGAAACAGCGGGCCATAGTGATGAAGCCCCAGCTGCGTGATGTCTCCAAGCTGGAGGAGATTCTCTTCCCCATAGTTATATTTCTGGTCGCCGCCCTGCTGGTGCCCAAGTCGGTACCCCTTATCGGCATGTTCATGTTCGGCAACCTGCTGAAGGTGAGCGGCGTTACCGACAGGCTGGCCCAGGCGGCGGGGGGGGTATTTATAGATGTGCTCACCTTCCTGCTGGGATTAACGGTGGGGGCGCTGATGCCGGCCTCGGTATTCCTTACCGGCCAGACCCTGGCCATTATCGGGCTGGCGATAGTAGCCTTTGCCTTCGGCACCGCCGGGGGGCTGTGGGCAGCCCAGCTGGCTAACCTCTTCCTGAAAGAGAAGATAAACCCGATGATAGGCGCCGCCGGCGTATCCGCCGTGCCCATGTCAGCCAGAGTGGTGCAGAAGATGGGGCAGAAGGCTAACCCGAGGAACTTCCTGCTGATGCACGCCATGGGGCCTAATATGGCGGGGGCGGTGGCGACTTCCGTGGTGGCCGGAATATTGCTGGGCATGCTGATGTAGCGGTGGTTTTTCTTCCCACCCTCCCACCCTACA
>JABMRW010000086.1 GCA_013202445.1 Deltaproteobacteria bacterium
CCTCTAAGAAGAAATTGATAGAAGTGTCACTTCTATAGGGCGGGCGGGTGGGTAAATAAACGCCCTCTAAAAGCAGTATGGGGCCCCCGAAAAAACGAAGTTTTTTGGGGTGTAAAGCACCCCCTTTACCCCAGACAGACAAGGTGCTAGAATCTTAGCAAGAGGCAATCATATGTCAGGACATTCCAAGTGGTCAACGATTAAACGGCAGAAGGGGGTGACTGACGCCCGGCGGGGGCAGCTCTTCACCAAGCTCGCCCGCGAGATTATCGTGGCGGTGCGGGAGGGCGGCGATAACCCCGAGGCCAACTTCCGGCTCAGGCTGGTCATCCAGAAAGCCCGCGATAACAACATGCCGATGGAAAACATAGAGCGGGCCATCAAGCGGGGCAGCGGTCAGGCCGAAGGCGCCATCCTGGTAGAGATTACCCATGAGGGCTACGGGCCCAGCGGGGTGGCCATTCTGGTACAGGCGCTCAGCGACAACCGCAACCGGACTTTGCAGGAGGTGCGCAATATCTTTACCCGCCAGGGCGGCAACCTGGGGGCTAACGGCTGCGTCGCCTGGCTTTTCGACTCCCGCGGGCTGATTACGGTGGAAACTAACGACCAGGACGCCGAAGAGCTGGCACTAGAGGCCATAGACGCCGGCGCCGAGGACGTCAAGATAGAAGACAACTATGTGGAGATTTATACCAAGCCCACAGATCTGGAGAAGGTCAGGGGGGCGCTGGAGGAGAAAAAGATAGCCATCGCCTCGGCGGAGCTATCCATGGTGCCCAAGAGCACAGTTGAGATGGAAGAAAAGGCGGCCCTGCAGACTTTAAGGCTGCTGGACAAGCTGGAGGAGCTGGACGAGGTTCAGCATGTCGCCAGCAACGCCGACTTCTCCGACTCTATTCTGGAGAAATATCAGGCATGAGCCCGGCCCGATGAGGATTTTAGGCATTGACCCGGGAACGGTGGTTATGGGCTACGGTGTCATCGAGGCCGCAGACGATAAAACAACCCTGATTGACAGCGATGCTTTAACCGCCACGGAGCGCTCCCCTATCGGGGAGCGCCTGAGCTTTATGTACCACCGCCTCCTGGAGATAATTGCCCGCTACCAACCCGATGCCGTGGCCATAGAGCAGCCCTTCATGGGCAAGAACGTCAAGGCGGCTCTGGCGATAGGCCGGGCACAGGCTATCGCCATACTGGCCGCCGCCGATAAAGGCATCCCAACTTTCGAATACACCCCGGCCCAGGTAAAGCAAAGGGTCACCAACTACGGCGCCAGCACCAAGGAGCAGGTTCAGGAGATGGTCAAGCTCCAGCTGAACTTAACCGAGGTCCCCCAGCCCAACGATGCCGCCGACGCTTTAGCGGTAGCCCTCTGCCACCTCCACGAAACCCATTTAGACAGCCTGCTGGCTCAGGGAGACCAGCAATGATAGCCAGCCTTAAAGGCACCCTGCAGGCGCTGGGCGGCGACGGGGCAGTCGTCGATGTTCACGGCATCGGCTTCCGGGTCTATATGCCCACCTCCACCATGTCCACACTGGGCGCAATCGGCGATGAGGTAGAATTACACACCCATCTTCATCTCAGGGAGGATAATGTCACCCTCTACGGCTTTGCCACCCCGGAGGAGCTGGGGCTTTTCCAGACCCTTATCGGAGTCTCTGGATTAGGCCCCAAGCTGGCTTTAGCCATGCTCTCGGCGATGAGCGTGGAAAAGCTGGCTATGGCTATCGCCAGCGGCGCCGCCGACCTGCTGTCCGGGATTCCCGGCATCGGCAAGAAGACGGCCAACCGCATTATTTTAGAGCTTAAAGAGAAGATTGCCGCCGGCTGGCTCACCGCCCCACCCACCGATTTCGCCGAAGAAAACACCGAGGTCTTATCCGCCCTCGTCTCTCTGGGCTACTCGGTGAGGGAAGCCACCCACGCTTTAGCCACCCTCCCCGCAGACCAGAAACTAACCCTCGAAGAAAAAATCAAGCTGTCGCTCCAGTATTTCACCACCCAATAAAAGGAGTCCCCTATGGAAATTGCTCTCTATGTCATAATTTTCGTTCTACTTGTCGTGATTCTGGCGCTGCTTTTCCGCCCCAGGAAGGTGGAATTCCCGGCCATAGACGAGCTTGAGGCCAAGCTCCGGTTTGCTTTAGCCTCGGCAGCCTCGGTCAAGGAGATTCAGGACGCGCTGGCCGGCCTGCCCCATGATGTTTTAGAATCTATAACCCGCAGCCTGGGCAAGCGGACGGGCAAGCTCAACGAGCTGATGGCAACCTTCGAGCTGACCAAGTACGACCGGCTTTTCTACCTGGGCGAGCCGGTGGACTTCGTCGGCGTTAAGTACGATGAGGGCATTGATTTCATTGAGGTGAAAACGGGCAAATCCAGCCTCACCGAGGATGAAAAGAGGCTGAAAGACCTCATCGAGCTTAAGATGGTCAACTATGTGCAGCTTTCGGTGCAGCGTATAGGCATCGCCGAGGAAGTAGATACCGCAGGAGAAAGCGATGAAGGCGACTGAAGGCCATATCGGGCGGGTCTTTGTGCTGCGCCTTGAGGACGGCGATGTTGTCCCCGACTGCATTGAGCGCTTTGCCGCCGAGAAAGCTATATCGGTGGGACAGGTGGTGCTGGTGGGCGGCATCGGTAGCGGTCAGGTGGTCGTTGGCCCCGAAGATTCAAAAGAAATGCCCCCCCACCCCATGCTCCTCCCCGTCGACGGCGCCCACGAGGTCGTCGGCGTCGGCATAATCGCCCCGGACGAGGACGGTAAGCCCGTCCTCCATATCCACGCCTCACTGGGGCGCTCTGATAAAGCCCTCACCGGCTGCCTGCGCCCCGGCGTCACCACCTGGCTGGTCGGGGAGGCTATAATCTATGAGATTTTGGGGGCTAAGGCCGCCCGCCTGCCCGACCCAAAAAGCGGGTTTGATTTGATGGAGATGGGGTAGTATTAGGAGGGAAGTAATGACCTACATATTCACTGGAAAAGTAATGCCAGAGCGTGCGAACGTTAATATTGACGCTATGATAGTTAAAATTAAGGCTGTAGATGCAGGGTTTTCTGGCGAAGCAGTTGTTTCCGTTAGTTGCTCTCAAATATCTGTCAAGTTTGATACCACCGACATAAATATTAGCCTCTCCACGCTAAAGAACTATGTGGAAGACCTTGTTAGGGTTTTAGTTGATGCCTACGGTTATCTTTCAGGTCGAGGGTATGATGTTGAGGTGACATCTGTAATTGACCCTAATGGTAAACAGACTGTATTTGGAGTCGGGATAGAAGAACTTGAGAAAGCAAAAAATGAGCGTCCGTTATCATTCCAAGATATTGTCCTCTCAGTTATACCAAAGTCGCCGCACTTCCGCCCTGCCCTTGGAGATTTGAGAGAAGCCATTAGGTCACCGTCTGATACAGGGTTCTTCTGCTATCGGGCAGTTGAATGCGTAAGGCAACACTTCGTAATAAATGAAGATAATAATCAAAGCGAACCAAGTTGGAAACGTTTGCGAGATACCCTTCGGATTGATAGAAGTTGGATATCGCCTCTGGAAAGATTTAGTGTTCCACAACGTCACGGAGCCTCTTCGTATATGTCTAAAGAGGACCGTGTGCTACTGATGCAACGTACTTGGAAAGTGATAGACAGATTTTGCGTATATGTCAATAGAGGGTTTAAGCAATTGCCTGAAGATGAATTTGGCATTCTTAAAGAGGTTTGACCGTTTCAAAGTACAATTAACTATTGAGTACACAAGAAAGACTTCCCCCCCCTCTTAATCTATTCCCACCCGCCAACCCTTTTAAGGAAAAGAGGGGGCAAAGCCCCCTCTTAAACACCCCC
>JABMRW010000087.1 GCA_013202445.1 Deltaproteobacteria bacterium
AAGAAATTGATAGAAGTATCGCTTCTGTCGGGTGGGTCAGGGTGGGAAGTAAAACGCCCTCTAAAAACTAGCTAGTCCCGCCCCTTCTCCCCCCACCCCCCTTTTTGTATTGCCTCCCCTTCACCCCCGTAAAAAGGAATTAAGAGAGGTCTCACCTCTATTGGGCGGGAGGGTGGGAAGAAGAACAACCGCTAACAGGCGAGGGCTGTAGCCCCACCCCGCTTGGTTTAGTCCTTTGGTACTCCCCCTATTTAACGGCTTTGTTTCCCCCTCCCTCAAGTTAGACCAATCACCATCGGTATGCTATGATAGCTATAGATTGAGTTAAAAAATCTAGCTTTAGATATTAGGAGGCGGAAAATGTCGGCAATAAGAATAATATTAGCCCTGTCCCTGGCGCTGGTGCTGTCCTTTACCCTGGTCGGTTGTAATGACAAAATCCCTCAGGACGAGATAGACCGCATCATCGAAAATGTGCTCAATGCCCAGTTTGATAGCGTCAGGATGGATATGGATATGACGGCGACTGTGGAAGTAATTGGCGGGCCTGAGCCGGGTGAGATTACCATGTTTGGTGACGGCACCGGTGTTATGGACATAACTAATCAGGAAATGCGGATGACGATGAATATGACCGTAGATATACCGGAGCTGGGTGTCCAGACCATGGTCAGCAAGGTTTACCTGGTTGGAGACTGGATGTACACCGGCGTCGAGATTGCTGAATTCGGCGAGCAGTGGTTCAAGACGGAGGCGATGCCGGGCATGTGGGAGCAGCAGAGCCAGCTTGACCAGCAGATAGCCTTCCTGAAGACAGCCGTCGAGGTCAAGTCTCTACCCGACCAGGCGGTAGACGGCACCGACTGCTATGTTTTTGAGATAGTGCCCAGTGTGGAGGCGTTGGGCGAGCTGCTCTCGCAGCAGAGCTCGGCTATGGGGAACATGGACTTCAGCCAGATGAACCTGGCCGACCTTTTTCAGGAAATGAAGGTCAAGGAGTGGATAGCCAGGGATAACTACCAGGTTTTGAAAACAGAGGTTTACATGCTCATGCAGATGCTCCCCGAAGATGTCGGCGCCACCGGGGCCGATTTTGATAAGATGCTCATGGGTATGAACATGACCACGAAGCTCTACGACTACAATCAGCCTGTCTCCATAAACCTGCCGGAGGCGGCGCTGAACGCTTCGGAGATGCCTTATTAGGTAGAAGCTTATGAACCGCACCGGTGGCTTTGTCAACCAGAACCGCTTCCGGTCGAGCAAGACGGTTAAAAAGCTGAACAAGGCGGCGCCGGAGAAGCGCCGGAAGCAGGAAAAGAAGTGAAAACTAAAGTAAGCTGGCCCCTTTTCTGGGCGTTGTTAGGGGTTTTCGTTGTTGTCGTCTGCCTCCTGCTCATTCCCGCCTTCGGGGGCTTACTCGGCGGCGCCGTATTTTTAATCCCGTTTGCCGTCTTCTTTCTTCTGGCCGTGGCCCTGTTGGTCTTTACCCTGCGGGAAAAAATAGCCGGGTTGCTCAAGGTATTCTTCCTGCTGACGGCGGCTTCGGCGGCCGGGGTCTTCGTCTTTATCCTGCTGCATAACGCCCTTTACGGCCTGTTAATTCACTTCTTCGGCGAAGGCTTCTGGAACGGCGGCGACGAGCCCTTCTTCTTCATCCTGGCGCTCATTGTCTGCCCGCTGGGCTTTCTGACCGGGGTTATCGGCAGTATCGTCCTTCGCATCAGGGGCGCTGTCTCGCCGTAGCCCCCGCCTTGACACTCGGAAAGGGGCGGTGCTACACTTTTCTTGCCCTCAAAGCGGAATTTTCGTTATGAAGATGAAAAAGGTCGGTATTCTGTACCACCCCATGATTGACACCGCCCGCACCCTGGCCGAGGAGCTTAAAGGTTTTATCGGCGCCGGGGGGGTATCGGCATGGCTTTGCTCGGCCTGGGAGGGTGAGGAGGCCAGGTCTAAAATCGATGGCACCGATTTAATAATTACCGTCGGCGGCGACGGCACTATCTTAAGGGCGGCCCAGGCGATAGTCCCCGCCCCCATCCCCATCACCGGCGTCAATCTGGGGCGGCTGGGCTTTATGACCGAGCTCAGCGCTGAGGAAGCCAGGGATAAGCTCCCCGCCCTGCTTGACGGCAAGGGCTGGCTGGATGAGCGGGCCATGCTTGAAGCCGAGCTTACCGCCGAAAATAAGCCCCCCCAGACCTTCTATGCCTTAAACGATGTAGTGGTGGCACGGGGGGAGGTGGCGCGGGTGATTTTCGTCGAAGCTCATATTAACGGCGAGCCGGTGACCACCTATAAGGCGGACGGCGTGATTGTAGCTACCGCCACCGGCAGCACCGCCTACTCGCTGGCGGCGGGCGGACCTATACTCCACCCCCGGTCCGCCGATTTTCTGCTGTTGCCCATCTCGCCCCACCTCAGCCCGGCCTACCCGCTGGTGTTACCGGCGTCGTCGGTGGTCAGGCTCAAGGTTGATACTACTCATCAGGCGGTCTTGAGCGTCGATGGTCATATCATTCTGCCGCTGGCCAGCGGTGACGTTATAACCATAAGGCACAGCGCCAGTATCAGTCGTTTCTTGAGAATTCACTCCGGGGACTTTTACGGCTCTCTGGAGCAAAAGCTAAAGGGGAAGATAAATTGAAGGTAGAAAAAGCCAGAATAAGCGATGTCCCCCAGGTACAGGGGCTGGTTAACCACTTTGCCGCCAAGGACGAGATGCTGCCCCGCTCGTTGAGCGAGCTCTACGAGAACCTCAGGGACTGTTTCGTTATCAGGGAGGGTGATAAGGTGGTTGCCTGCGCCTCGCTGCACGTTTTCTGGTCGGACTTGGCCGAGATAAGGTCGTTGGCGGTAGCCGAAGCTAACCAGGATAAAGGCCTGGCTGCCCGGCTGCTCAAGGCCTGCATGGAGGAAGCAGAGGAGCTGGGCATCGGCACCGTCTTCTGCCTGACCTACCAGCCGCCCATCTTTGAAAAGTTCGGCTTTAACCAGGTGGAGAAAATGGACCTGCCCAAGAAGGTCTGGACGGAGTGCTACCGCTGCCCCAAGTTCCCCGATTGCGATGAGGTAGCCCTGGTCTATAACCTTAAACCGCCGGCGTCGGGCAAGATTGCGGGGGATTGGGTTGGCTGAGGAAAAGACGCTGTCCAGCCGGCGCATCTATGAAGGGCGGGCAGTAAGGCTGCGGGTGGACACGGTTGAGCTTTCAGGCGGCCGGCAGACCACGCGTGAGGTCGTCGAACACGAAGACTGCGTGGCCATCGTCGCCGTTGACGATAAGGATAATATCCTGCTGGTAAAGCAGTTCCGCAAGCCGGTGGAGAAGGCGCTGCTGGAGATACCGGCGGGGGGCATTGACCCCGGCGAGACCCCGGAGGACTGTGTCCGCCGCGAGATGCGCGAAGAGACCGGCTTTCTCCCCCAGAAAGTAGAAAAACTGGGCGGCTTTTATTCCTCCCCGGGTTTTTGCACCGAGTACCTCTACCTCTATCTGGCCACCGACCTGGTTCACAGTCCGCTCCAGGCCGAGGATACCGATGGTATCAGTCTGGTTCGCACGCCGCTGGCTCAGATTCCGGAGCTTATCGCTTCGGGCGCTATTGTGGACGCCAAGAGCATCGCCGGCCTGCTGACTTTCCTTAAAGTACCGCCGGTCAGCTAAGCCTGTCTGAGAGCTTTCGCCCCCCCAGGAGGTGGAGATGAAGGTGGGGCACCAGTTGCCCGCCTTCGCTACCGCAGTTAATCGCCAGCCGGTAGCCCTTCTCAGCCACCCCCTCATCTTTAGCCAGCTTATTGGCCACGGCCACCATGCGCCCCACCAGGGCGGCGTCGCTTTCTTTCATCTGGTCTAAAGAAGGGATGTGCTTTCTGGGGACGATGAGCAGGTGGACGGGTGCCAGTGGCTTGATATCGCGGAAGGCGATTATTTCTTCATCCTGATACAGGATTTCGGTAGGTATCTCACCGGCTATAATCTTGCAGAAGATACAGTCCATTTTTCTTCCCCTCCCCCCGTTTTATATCTTTATCCCCACCCCATTTTATATCTTAACCCACCCACCGCCCTTTGCGGTAAAGAGGGGTTACACCCCTCTTAAACACCCCGTTTTTACCACCCCTCCAAGAAGAAATTGATAGAAGTATCACTTCTGCAGGGTGGGAGGGTGGGAAATAAAACGCACTCTAAAAACCGGGCTAATCCCCCCTCTTGAGCTATTTCCCCTTTTTATATTTAGCCTTGCCCTGCTCGAAGAGGTCTTCCCCGTAAATATCGTTGGCGACGATGGCCGGGAAGTTCTCCACGGTCAGTCTCATTATGGCCTCGGTGCCCAGCTCCTCGTAGGCGATGACCTCCACCCGCTTTATGGTCCTGGCCAGCAGTGCGCCGGCGCCTCCGGTGGTGACCAGGTAGACGGCTTTGTATTTCCTGATGGCCTCTCTTACCTCCGCTGAACGGTTGCCCTTGCCTATCATGGCTTTAACGCCGGCGGCGAGGAGCTGCGGGGTATATTTATCCATGCGCTGGCTGGTGGTGGGCCCCGCTGAGCCGATAACCTGCCCGGCTCTGGCCGGGGAAGGCCCCATATAGTACAGAGTCTGGCCTTTCAGGTCGAAGGGCAGCTCGTCCCCCCTGTCCAGCGCCTGGATTAGTCTATGGTGGGCGGCGTCCCGGGCGGTGTAGATAACGCCGGATATAGTAACCCGCGTGCCGACGGTCAGCTTTTCGATTATTTCTTCTTTAATCGGCGATATAATATTCATCAACCCCACCCCCGTTTATATCTTATCCCGCCCCCACCCCATTTTTAACAGTTCTCTATCTTCCCATACCCACCCGCCCAAAATGGGCTTCGCCCCTCTTAAACTTCCTTTTTTACCCCACCCCACTTTTAAAATAACTTCTTCTTTCCGCCCTGGCCCACCCTCGTGGGCTGCGCTTCTAAAACTTTCTTTACCACCCCCCCAAAAGTAGAGCGAAGAGAGGTTCTAACCTCTATCGGGTGGGAGGGTGGGAAATAAAACATTCTCTAAAAACCAGGTAGTTCCCCCTTTATAATATAGCCTCCTTGTGGCGGGCGCTGTGGCACTGCAAATTGACCGCCACCGGCAGGCTGCCGATATGGGCGGGCATAACTAAAGCGTGCACGGCCAGGGCGGTGGTGCCGCCCCCGTAGCCCATAGGCCCTATTCCCAGTTCGTTTACCCCGGCTAAAATATCTTTCTCCAGCTTAGCGACCTCCGGGTCGGCATTGGGCTCGGCAACCGTTCGCAGCAGCGCCTTCTTGGCCAGGAGCATCGCCTTATCGGCGGTGCCCCCCACCCCCACCCCGATAATCAAGGGCGGGCAGGCGTTGCCCCCCGCCTCGTCCACCACTCTCGCCACCAGCTCGATGATGCCCTGGCTGCCCTGGTTGGGCAGTAGCATGGCCAGCTGGCTCATGTTCTCGGCGCCGCCCCCCTTGGGCATGACCGTAATCTTTAGTTTATCACCGGGGACTATTTCGGCGTGGATGACGGCCGGGGTGTTGTCTCTGGTGTTGATTCTTTCGGAGAAGGGCTGTTTGACTATGGCTTTCCTCAGGCAGCCCTCGTCGTAGCCCTGGCGCACCCCCTCCTCTATGGCGGCGTACAGGTCCCCGCCGCTGATGTGGATATCCTGGCCTATTTCCAGGAAGACGGCGGCGGTGCCGCAGTCCTGGCAGAGGGCTATACGTTCGTCTTTGGCCACTCCGGCGTTCTCGATAAGCTGGGTCAGTACTTCTTTACCAAGCGGGGACTCTTCGGTCTTTAGGGCTTTCTTTAGGGCGAAAAGCACGTCTTCCCCCAGCCCGAAGTTGGCTTCCTGGCAGAGGGTGGATATAACTTTAGTTATTTCGGTGGCTTTAATTTCTTTCATTTTATATTTAAGGTGACCCCATCCCCTGTATCCCCTTCCCCTTCACAAGGGGAAGGGGAAGGAAATTATTTAAAGAGGGGCTGCGCTCCTCTCCGACTCCCCTTTTAGTATCTCCTTCAAAGGAGAGGCGAGATAGCTGGGTGGTTATAACTTTACCTCCACGTTAGGTAAGAGGCAAGTCTTAACATTAACTAGGGCTGGAAGCGAAAACTATCAAATGGGTCATAAAGAGGGGAAAGGGAATGGTATTCCTCAAAGGCTGTTGGAACGGCTGAACTTACGATTTCATAGACCTTCCCCTCATACAGGACAAAATAATGTCTATTATCCCATCTCTGCCCACCTGCCAAGCAAGTGTACTCAATTCTCTTTACCGTGTAACCCTTGTCGTGTATGTCAGTTGATTCATTTATTTCCACTTCATGAAAGAAGTCCTTAAGCCAAGAAACCTTTGCCAGTACGTACTCATTTAAGTCTGTGTAGTGTTGGTCGTTTATCTCGGTGAGGACATTTGACTTAGAATCGGGGCTACATATCAAAACCCCGCTTATGCTTTGGTTAATCACTACCCAAGAAGGAGGATAATCAAAACAGTAGCTATATTCATTGTTACAATAAGTCTTAAGGGTAATCTCTTCTAATAGCTTTACTGCCTCTTCATTCTGAGCTGTTACCTCTCCAGTTCTTTCATTGACCCGCCATTCCCATTCACTTACGGTGACTGACCACAATCCATCTCCACTATACTTTGCTAGTCTCATTAGTGCACCTGTCCAGACTACTGTTTTCAGGGGTTGCGGCTGTCCTAGTACTGGCTCGTCAAGTTCCATCTCAACCAATTCGCCTAGGTCGTCTTTCTCTATCGCCTTCTCATTAGCCTCCAGAACAGCGTTTCTGAACCCCCAGCCTATGATAATCTTCTCCCCTTCAGCATAAACACCTTGCAGTTGCTCAGCTTTAGCTATTAAATAATCGTATGTCATCTGAATAACTTGCTTCTCAGTAAGTGCTCCATGCTCTCTACAACTAGATATCAACAATGAAGCCAGCACCAAAATCAGCAGAATCAATATTAAGTATCGTTTCATTGTATGCCTCTCGCCCATCCTATCCTCTCAAGGAATAGAAACCCCTTGATACATGGAGAAGCTCTCCACGCTTGCACAGCCTACCCATGATACTTCTGATGTAATGGTGATACATAGGTTGATGTCCCCACTCAGTCAAGTTCTTTTCAGTCAAAGGCTTGAAGTTGGGAATCTGCGCGTATATATCTTGCAAGCTTGCTTGCCCACCCAGCGACTCTATGGTTTCAAGAATTGCTGCTCTCCAAGTTTGCATAATTATCTCCTATTACTAAGCATAGTCCTTATCAGCAGCTTTATCCCCTCCGCCGAATCATACAAAAGCTGCTTCTCCCCGGCGGTGAGGTCAAATTCAACTATCTGCTCTATGCCGCCCTTGCCCAGCTTTACCGGCACTCCGATGACGCTGTCGGTGATGCCGTACTCCCCGTCGAGGAGGGCGGCGCAGGGCAGTGTTTCTTTTTTATCGAGGACGATGGCCTCGGCCATGCGGGCGATGCCGGCCGAGGGGGCGTAGAAGGCGCTGCCGCTTTTGAGCAGGTCGACAATCTCTCTTCCCCCTTCCACAGCCCGCGCCGCCAGCCTGGCGATAGTTTCCTGGGGCAGCAGCTCGGTAAGCGGCTTGCCCCTGACCGTGGTCAGCCGGGGGATAACCACCATGTTCAGGCCGTGCGCCCCCAGCACCCAGGCGGAGATGTCGGCCACCGGGACGTTAAGCTCGGCGGCGATAAAGGTGCTCAGGCGGGCGCTGTCTAAGACGCCGGACAGTCCCACCACTCGCTTGCGCGGGAACTTGCTGGCTTTAACCGCCAGGTAGGTCATGGCGTCGAGCGGGTTGGAGACCATGAGGATAATACACTCCGGCGAATATTTGACGGCATTATTGATAACGCCGGTGACGATTTCGGTGTTGGCTGCCAGCAGCTGGTCGCGGGTCATGCCCGGCTTGCGGAAGAGGCCGGCGGTAACTATCACCAACTCGGAGCCGGCGGTATCTTTATAGTCGTTGCTGCCGGTGATGGTGGTCTTGAAATTGATGACCGGCGCCGATTGTTGTATATCCAGCGCCTTGCCCTGGGGCAGCCCCTCGACGATGTCCACCAGGACGACGTCGGCGTAGCCCCGTTCGGCGATTCTCTGTGCGGAGGTGGCGCCGACATTGCCGGCGCCGATAATGCTGATTTTGCCAGGCATTTTACCCCCTCATCTTTTCGATTATAGCGTCGGCCACCTGCGAGGTGCCGACTACGGCGGCGCCGTCGGGCTTCATATCGTAGGTGACACTCTTCCCCTCGGCGATAACGCCGGCGATGGCCTTCTCCAGCCTGTCGGCGGCTTCCGCCTCGCCGATATGTCTTAGCATCATCACCCCGGAAAGCATCATCGACATCGGGTTGACCTTATTCTGCCCCTTATATTTAGGGGCGCTGCCGTGGGTGGCCTCAAAGACGGCTATCCGGTCGCCCAGGTTGGCGCCGGGAGCCAGTCCTAATCCCCCCACCAGCCCGGCACAGAGGTCGGAGATGAGGTCGCCGTAGAGGTTGGGCAGCACCAGCACGCTGAACTGCTGCGGCTTGCGCACCAGCTGCATGCACAGGTTGTCGACGATTCTGTCCTCGAACTCAATATCGGGGTATTCTTTAGCCACCTCCCTGGCGGTAGCCAGGAACAGCCCGTCGGAGAACTTCATGATATTGGCCTTGTGGGCGGCGGTGACCTTTTTTCTGTTATTGGCTCTGGCGTATTCAAAGGCGAATTTAACGATGCGGCGGCTGGCGCTCTCGGAAATCACCTTCAGGCTGACGCCGGAGTCCTCCTTCACCTTGTCCCCCGTGGCCTCGGCCACCAGTTCTCTCAGTTTGGCCGTCTCCGCCTTACCCTTCTCAAACTCGATGCCGCTGTATAAGTCCTCGGTGTTCTCCCTGACCACGACGATATCGACATTCTTAAATATGGTCGGCGCCCCTGGGTAAATCTTGCAGGGGCGCAGGCAGGTGTAGAGGTCCAGTTCCTTGCGCAGGGCGACATTGACGCTCCTGAACCCGGAGCCGACCGGGGTGGTCACCGGCCCCTTTATGGCAACCCGGTTCTTCCTGATTGATTTCAGGGTGGCTTGGGGCAGCAGCTCGCCCAGCTGCTCGCGGGCGTCGGCGCCGGCATAGGCCAGCTCCCATTTAATGCTTACGCCGGTGGCGTCCAGCACCCGCCTGGTTGCTTCGCTGATTTCGGGCCCCACCCCGTCGCCGGGAATAAGCGTTATATTATGAGCCATATTTATTTATTCTACCCCCTCCCCCTTGTTGAAGTCTTGTATTACTTCCCGCACCGCCCGCCCTCATAGGCTGCGCTTCTGTAACTTGCTTCCCCACCCCCCAAAAAAGGAGAGTGAAGAGAGGTATAACTTCTATAGGGTGGGAGGGTGGGAAATAAAACGCAATCTAAAAATTTAGCTAATCCCTCCCCTTATCCCCCTCTATATTATAATATAAAATCGCCGTACTTCTGTATATAGGGCACCAGCCCGCCTTTATTCAGTATATCCAGCATAACCTTGGGCAGCTTGCCAAAGGTGAGCTTCTGCCCGCTGGTTTTATCATAGACGGTGCCCTTTGCCAGGTCCACCTCCAGCTCGTCCCCGTCGGCGATGCCGTCGGTGTCGCAGATGAGCACCGGCAGCCCCAGGTTGATGGCGTTTCTAAAGAAGATTCGGGCCACCGATTTGGCCAGTATGGCGCTGACCCCGGCCATCTTGATAACCAGCGGAGCGTGCTCCCGGCTGGAGCCGAGGCCGAAATTACTGCCGCCGACGATAAAGTCCCCCTTATTCACCTTACCGGAAAAATCGGGGTCGGCGTCCTCCATGACGTGCTTGGCCAGCTCCGGCAGGTTGCTCCTTAAGTAGGCGTAGCGCCCCGGTATTATGTGGTCGGTGGAGATGCCGTCGCCGAATTTAAAGGCTTTTCCCTTTAGCATTTATTTCACATCCCTGGGGTCGGTGATTTCTCCGGTGATAACGGTGGCTGCCGCCGTGGCCGGACTGCCCAGGTAGATAAAGGCCTCGGGGCTGCCCATCCGCCCCTTAAAGTTGCGGTTGGCGGTGGAAAGGCAGGCTTCCCCGCTGGCCAGCACCCCCTGGTGCAGACCGAGGCAGGCGGCGCAGCCGGGGGGCATGATGACGGCTCCGGCCTCAACTAAGGTGCGGATATAGCCGGCGCTGATGGCGTCCAGCAGGATTTGGGGCGAAGCCGGGGCGATGATGAAACGGGTCCGGGGGTGGTGTTTCTTCCCTTTTAAGATAGCGGCGGCGGTGGCGATGTCCTCCAGCCGCCCGTTGGTGCAGGTGCCGATGAACACCTGGTCTATTTTAGTCCCTTTTAGCTCCCGGGCCGGGGCGATATTGGCCACCTGGTGGGGTTTGGCCACCGTCGGCTCCAGCGCCGTCAAATTGATATTAATCTGGCTTTCGTAGCAGGCGTCTTTGTCAGCAGAAAACGGCTGGTAGTCTTCGCCCCGCTTCTGGTGGTTCAGATAGTTCCGGGTGACCCTGTCGGCCGGGAAAAGGCCCACTTTAGCCCCCGCCTCCACCGCCATATTGGCGATGGTCAGCCTGTCGGACATGGTTAAACGATCCAGCCCCTCCCCGCCGAACTCCAGGGCCTTGTAGGTAGCCCCGTCGGCGCCGATGCTGCCGATAAGATTCAGCACCAGGTCTTTAGCCATCACCCCCCGCCTGAACTCCCCTGTAACTGATATTTTAATGCTCTCCGGTACCCGGAACCATGTCTTGCCCAGGGCAAAGACGACGGCCACGTCTGAGGAGCCCATGCCGGTGGCGAAGGCCCCCAGGGCGCCGGCGGTGACGGTATGGGAATCGGCCCCGACGACGACATCGCCCGGTTTGGTCATGGATTCGGCCACCAGCTGGTGGCAGATACCGCCGCCGACATCGGAAATCAGGCAGCCCGTTTCCCGGGCGAACTGGCGCATAAACTGGTGGTCGCTGGCCAGCTCGCGGTTGGGGCTGGGGGCGGCGTGGTCGAAAAAGAGGGCTGTTTTTTCAGGGTTGGCTAATCGCTCAAAATTACCGGCCTGGAACTGCCTTATCGTCAGCGGGCCGGTGGTATCCTGGGCAAAGACCAGGTCTACCTGGGCGATAACAATATCTCCGGCGCGGGCGTCACAGCCCGATTTTAGAGAGAGAATCTTCTCAGCTAATGTCTTACCCACTTAAGCCCTTGCTAGTAGCTCTTATACGATTACCGCCAGGACGTCGTCCCGGGCCACTTTATCGCCACTGGCGAAGTTTATCTCTTTAACCTTGCCCGCTACCGGGGTGGTTATGGAGTTGGCCATCTTCATCGCTTCCAAGATAAGGATAACGTCGTCGGCTTTAACCTCGTCGCCAGCTTTAACCTCGTAGCTGATGATGATGCCGGGCATGGGGGCGATAATCTGGGTCTCTCCGGCTTTTTTGGCCGGCGGCGCTTTCTTCTCCACCTCTTCGTAGCCTTCGGCTTCAGCCGCCGGCTTGGCCGGGGCTGGTGGCGCCGGGGCTTTGGGCGCCGCCGGGGCTTGGGGCGCGGTTGTTACTTCACCTTCCACTGGCTCCACGTTAACGGTTAAAACATTTTCGCCCAGATAAACCCTGTATGCCTTAACGCCGGAGCTCCGGGTCTCCGCCTCTCGCTCGGCCAGCTTGCCCGCTTTCAGCTTGGCAATAAGCTGTTCTTCGTGCTTGACATCGTTCAGCGTCTTAGCCCTGGTCTCCTCGGGCGGCGCCTCCAGCCCGTACTTCCATCTCAAAAAGCGCATTCCGGTGGTGGGGTAGAGGGCGTAGATAAGCACATCCCCCATATCTTTGGCGATGTCTTTAGTCGCCTCTTTAGCCTTCTCCATCTCCGGCTCCAGCATATCGGCGGCCCGGCAGGTGATGGGTTTTTCTCCCCGCGGGTAGCCCTTGAGGGCTTTCTTCTGCACCTCGGGGTCGATTGGGGCCGGCGGCTTGCCGTAGAGGCCGTAGCAGTAGTCCTTTATCTGGTCGGAGATCATCTTGTAGCGGCCGAAGAGGACGTTCTGCACCGCCTGGATGCCGACAATCTGGCTGGTGGGGGTTACCAGCGGCGGGTAGCCCAGCTCTTTGCGCACCCGGGGCAGCTCGGCGTAGACCTCTTCTATTTTATCCAGGGCGCCGGCCTCCCGCAGCTGGGCGACCAGGTTGGTGGTCATCCCGCCCGGAATCTGGTGTATCAGCACGGCGGTATCGATGACGGACATGCGGGTGGTATCCAGGAACTCCCGGTACTTGGGGGCTATGGACTCCATATACTGCCCCAGGGTAAACAGGTGGGGCAGGTTGAGTCCGGTGTCCCGCGGCGTCCCCTGCAGGGCAACAACTATCGGCTCCACCGGGGGCAGCGAGGTGCGCAGGGCGAAGGGCGCCAGCGCCGTGTCGACAATATCCACCCCGGCCTCGATAGCCTTGAGACAGCTCATCATCGCCATGCCGCTGGTGTGGTGGGTGTGCAGCTGCACGGGTATCTTTATCGCCTTCTTCAGGGCTGAAATCAGGGTATAGGCGTCGTCGGGGGATATCAGCCCGGCCATGTCCTTGATGCACAGGCTGTCGGCCCCCATCTCCTCCAGTATACGCGCTTTATTAACGAAATAATCTATGTTATATACCGGCCCCCCCAGCTTGCGCTCGGTGAGGGAGTAGCTTAAGGAAAGCTGGGCGTGCTTGCCGCACTCTTTGACCGCCTTGAGGCTGGTGACGAAGTTGCGCTCATCGTTGACGGCGTCGAAGATGCGGAAGATGTCTATTCCCACCTCGGCGGCATGGTGCACGAAGGCGGTAACCACGTCGTCGGCGTAGTTGCGGTAGCCCACCAGGTTCTGTCCCCGTAATAGCATCTGGAGGGGGGTATCGGGCATCAGCTTTTTCAGGATGCGGGGCCGGTCCCAGGGGTCTTCGTTCAAGAAGCGGGTGGGCACGTCAAAGGTAGCCCCGCCCCACACCTCCATGGAATAAAACCCCGCCTTGTTCATCTCGGCGGCGATGGGTTCCATGTCTTCGGTGCGCATTCTCGTCGCCAGCGATGACTGGTGTCCGTCACGGAAGGTAACATCGGTTATCTTTAATCGATTGGTTGCCTTCTCCATTGGATTTCTTCCCCTTTTTATTATTTTTTAACGGGAGCAGGTGGCTTTTCCGCCTTGATATAGGTGATGACGGCGCTGATGATGGCGGCAGTTAGCTTCTTTTTGTCTTTCATCTTATTCCTGCCGCTCTTACAGTGGAATATTGCCGTGTTTTTTCTGGAGGCGTGGGCCTGGCGGCCCCTCCAGCGTCTCCAGCGCCCTGATGAGCCTGGCGCGGGTCTGCCTGGGGTCGATGACATTATCTATATAGCCCCGCCCTGCCGCCAGGTAGGGGTGAGCGAACTTCTCCTTGTAGTCGCTTACCAGTTGTTTTCTGGTTTCGTCCGGTTTGTCGGAGTTGGCTATAGCCTGCTTAAAGAGGATATTTACCGCCCCCTCCGGCCCCATGACGGCAATCTCGGCGCTGGGCCAGGCGTAGTTGATGTCCCCCCGCAGGTGCTTGGAGCTCATCACGATGTAAGCCCCCCCGTAGGCCTTGCGGGTGATAACGGTGATTTTGGGCACGGTGGCCTCGGCGTAGGCGTAGATGAACTTGGCGCCGTGCCGGATGATGCCCCCCTTCTCCTCCTTGGGCCCGGGCATAAAGCCGGGGACGTCGACGAAGCTGACCAGGGGGATGTTAAAGGCGTCGCAGAAGCGGACGAAGCGGGCCCCCTTGACCGAGGCGTTGATATCGATAATCCCGGCCATATGGGCCGGCTGCTGGGCGACTATACCCACCGCCTTGCCGTCCAGTCGGGCAAAACCGACGATTAAATTAGAAGCGAAGTCCTGGTGAACCTCCATAAAGTCGCCGTTGTCGACCACGCTGGTAATTATACGCTTCATGTCGTAGACCTTGCCCGAATCATCCGGTATGATTTCGAGCAGGTTTTCATCAGTCCGGTTGGGGTCGTCGCTCGGTTTTATTCGGGGCGGGTCGTCGCGGAAGCTCTGGGGGAGGTAGCCTAACAGGCGGCGCACCTTCTCCAGACACTCCTGTTCACTGTCGGTGACGAAGTGGGCTACCCCGCTCTTCTCGGAGTGGACTTTAGCCCCGCCCAGCTCCTCGTGGCTGATGTCTATACTTATCACCGCCTTGACCACGTCGGGGCCGGTGATGTACATCTGGCTTATCCCCTCCACCATAAAGACGAAATCGGTTATGGCCGGCGAGTAAACAGCGCCCCCCGCCGATGGCCCCATCACCACCGATATCTGCGGGATGACGCCGGAACACAGCGTGTTGCGCAAAAGGATGTCGCCGACGCCGCCCAGGCTGCCCACCCCTTCCTGGATGCGGGCGCCCCCGGAGTCCCAGATGGCGATGACCGGCGCTCCCTTTTTAACGGCTAAATCGATAACCTTGCAGGCTTTTTTGGCCGATACCTCGGAGATGGTCCCGCCGAGGACGGTGAAGTCCTGGGAATAAATAAAGACCAGGCGGCCGTCTATTTTCCCTGAGCCGGCGACCACGGAATCGCCCAGGTATTTTTGGTCGGCTAACCCGAACTCGGTGGCCTGGTGGGTGACGAAGGGGTCAAGCTCCTCAAAGCTGCCTTTATCCAGCAGCAGGTCAATTCTCTCCCTAGCGGTCAGCTTGCCTTTGGCGTGCTGCTGCTCGATGCGCTTGGCTCCGCCCCCCGCCCGGGCTTGCTTTTCCATCTTTGTTAGTTTGGCCAGTTTATCTTTCATGGTCACACCATTATTTAGAGTAATTATGCGTACAGATGCCAATGATAATATCACAGTGAGAGTGTTTTAGGCAAGTTCTGAAGCTAATTATAGGGTACCCTCACCCCCTTAATCCCCCTCTCCCTTGAGGGAGAGGGGGAAATAAAATTAAAAAGAGGGGCTAGCGCCCCTCTTGGACTCCCTATTATAATTTGGAGGTTTGCCTCTCTTAAACACCCAGTCTTGTTATTGGATTTCTCGCCGGGGTAATATTGTGTCTGTCTCAGCAGGTATTATTGTATTATTGGTGGAGCAGCTTCAGGCTCGCAACTAATCCAGATAAGCGATATTTTATTAGTCCCCTCCGTATACGTCCATGTAGTCGAGCCATAAAGGTCTTCACCTTTGTACTTGACCACAACTGCTCCTTGAATTCTCCATTGTCCATCACCCTCATAAGCAGCAGCCCAATCCCCCACTGGATTCATGTGTCCGTACGTTCCCAGCTGTTCATCTTCCGGCAAGTAACTGTTAATGTAGGGCACGCCATAGACCTTGATTACGGAAATGACCTGTTCGTTAGTTGAGGTAGGGCGGTCAGTCGCAGCACAACCTAGAAGCGAAACAACGACTAAAACGGCAAAACCAATAAGCAATAGCCGCTTAGCTTTATTTTTCATTTCAGTTTCCCCCCTGATACCTAATAATACTACGTGTTAATAGGCTGTCAAGTAGCACCCTATCAGACCATCATGCCCCCCTTTTAGGGGTGTTAAAGAGGGTGCTAACCCCTTTAGGGTGGGTCAGGGTGGGAAGAAAAACACCCGCTAGCAGGGGGTGGGCTAAAAACCCAGCTTAAAGCTACCGCCTGCCGACGGGGATTATATACAGGGGCTGTTCATCGGCGGGCAGATTGAGCAGTTGGCTTACCTGGTCATCATGAAAGGCGCCTACCGTCACGGCTCCCAGCCCCAGGGCGGTGGCCTGGAGGCACAGGTTCTGGGCGGCGTGCCCCGCCTCCATGTGGACGTATCTTACGCCCCTGTCGCCGTATTTAACGGTTGTCCTTTCGTAAACGGCGGTGAAGACAATGGAGACGGCTCCCTCCTTTACCCAGGCCTGCCCCAGCGCGGCCTCGGCTAACTCGGCTCGCCTATCACCATCCATGGTTTTAACCAGTTGGTGGCCGTCCGGTTGATAGCGGTAAACCCCCGCTGTCAAATCTTCCCCATCACCCGCCACCAGATATAGCTCCAGCGGGTACAGCGCCCCGGCCGATGGCGCCGCTCTTAAGCCCCCGGGGTCGGTAAGCCCCTGGGCCGCCCATAGCAGCTGAGATAGTTCCTGGAGTGTTAGCGGCTCGCCGGTGTAGCTCCTGATTGACCTCCGGTTAAGCAGGCTTTGCTCAAGAGATACCTCGCTGTCGTAGCTTAGCTCGGGTAGCTTTATCACCTCGGCTTGCTCCTGGGAAGGCGTTGGGGTTAGCTCTGGTTGGGGACAGCCGCAGAGAGTCACCAGCAGTATGGCTAGAGTGGTCAGATAATACCGATAATAACGCCCCATCTTTTACCTCCCCGCCACTCTGTATCATACATAATAGCCGATTTTAACCGTCTGTCAAGATTTATCAACCTCACCCCCTTAATCCCCCTCTCCACTCTTGGAGAGGGGGATTTTTTTTCTTTAGAAGAGGGGGCTTCGCCCCCTCTTAAACACCCCTTTTCCCCACCCCCCTAATAAAGAAATTGATAGAAGTACCACTTCTGTAGGGTAGGAGGGTGGGAAGCAAAACACACGCCAAAAACCTGACTCCACCCCCTTAGCCTCCGCTTAACATAACGCTAATAACAAATCCCACGCTCAACCACGCCTGAATTGTTTCCCCCATTTTTTTAGTGCTGTTTTTCCTTCCCCTTCTCCCCTCACCATCTAGCCACCCCGCCCAAAGGGTGCTAAAATATGATTAGCTATGGAAAGCCGGTCAACTTTAGCCGTCACACGCTGCGGGAACCTTGATTTGCGCTGGGGGCAGCGCACCTATGTCATGGGCATCCTCAACGTTACCCCGGATTCTTTCTCCGGCGACGGCGTTGGTGATGATGTTGAAGCCGCCCTGGCCCGGGCAAGGCAGCTGGCCGAAGAAGGCGCCGATATTATAGATATAGGCGGCGAGTCCACCCGCCCCGGCGCCCCGCCGGTATCGGCCGAAGAAGAGCTAAGGCGGGTGATTCCGGTTATCGAAAGGCTGGCGGCGGAGCTGGCCGTCCCGATAAGCGTTGATACCTGTAAATCAGGGGTGGCGGAAAAAGCTTTGGAGGCGGGGGCAAAGATGCTCAACGACCAGTGGGGCTTAAAGCACGACCCCCGTCTGGCCGAACTGGCCGCCAAGTGGAACGTCCCCATAATTCTGATGAGCAACCAGCGGGATAAAGGCGGCTATGATGCCGCCCTCAAGCGTGATACTGCAGATTATAATGACCCCATAGCGGAGATAACGGCTTCTCTGAAGGGAAGCCTGGAGATAGCCTCGCAGGCCGGTGTGCCCCGGGAAAACATTATCTTAGACCCCGGCATCGGCTTCGGCAAGAGCTGGCAGCACGACCTGGAGATAGTCTGGCGCTTGGCGGAATTAAAAGAGCTGGGACGGCCCCTCCTCATCGGCCCCTCCGGCAAGTCCTTCATCGGCAAGGTGCTGGACCTGCCCGTTGACGACCGCCTGGAGGGCACCGCCGCCGTCGTGGCCGTCGGCATCGTCCATGGCGCCGATATGGTTCGTGTCCACCAGGTCGGGCCGCTGGTGCGGGTCTGCCGGATGTGCGACGCTATTATCCGTAAGGAGGCAAAGTGGGGACTGAACCGGTAACCGCCTATCTCGGTCTGGGCTCCAACCTGGGAGACCGCCAGGCCAATCTGGACAAGGCGCTGGCGCTGCTCTCGGAGAGGCTGCGCCTGGTGAAGATTTCCTCTATATACGACTCCGAGCCGGTCGGCGATATTGAACAGCCCCGATTTCTCAACCTGGTCTGTGAGGCCAGCACTTTTCTACCCCCCCAGGGGCTGCTGGCTCTGGCCAAGGGCATTGAAATCAGGATGGGCCGCACCGGCCCCACCGGCGCCCCCCGCATCATTGATATAGACGTCCTCTTATACAGCGACCAGGTCATCGAAACCCCGGAGCTTACTATTCCCCACCCCCGGTTTCACCAGCGGGCTTTCGTGCTGGTGCCCCTGGCCGAGATTGCCCCGGACCTGACCCACCCGGTGAGCGGCAAGACCATCAAGCAGCTGCTCAAGGAGGCCAAGGAGGTACAGGGCGTATTCAAGTGGGAGGGAGGTTAGGGTGTACCGGATATCGGTAGAGCAGCACTTTGACGCCGCCCACTATTTAAGGGGCTATCAGGGCAAGTGCGAGGCGATGCACGGCCACAGCTACAAGGTGGTGGTAAAGGTGGACGCCTCTGAACTTAACGATATCGGCCTGGCCTACGATTTCGTGGAGCTTAAAAAGCATTTAGCCGGGGTGATAGACCGCTTCGACCACACCTGCCTCAACGATGCCCCCCCCTTCGATAAGCTCAATCCCTCGGCGGAAAACATCGCCGCCGATATCTATAAAGAGCTTAAATCTAGGCTGGAGGGGGCGCCGGTCACCATCGCTAACGTAGAGGTGTGGGAATCCCCCCAGACCGGCGTCATCTACACGCCGGATTAGGCGCGCTGCTCCGGCGGCAGCAGGTTGGGGATGCCGTTGGTGATGGGGTAGTCCACCCGGCAGTTGGGGCAGTTAAGGGAGCCGCTGATTATCTCCTCCTTCTCCTCGGCCACGGTTAGTTTCAGCTCACCCTTGCACACCGGGCAGGCAAGAATATCCATCAATTCTCTCTTCATGGGCTTTATTATACCACTGAATCCCCTTTTTTACCCCACCCCTTTTTAAGTTTTATATTTCTTCCCATACCCACCCACCCAAAAGGTTTCACCTTTTTTCATATCTCTAACCCCCACCCCCGAAGTGAGGGACTAGGGTGCCAACCCCGGTAGGGTGGGAGGGTGGGAAGAACATCAACCGCTAAAAGGCTCTGTCCTAAGCCCCCCATTTTTATCTTTTTCCACCCGACCCATCGTGGGGACGGTATTATTCACTAAAATATAGACGAAATGAGTACACAAAATTAGCACGATTCGGGGATTGTAATTTGCTTAAGGGGGTACTAAAATACTATAGCTAGATAGCCCGAATGGGCCATTGGAATTATATTTTGAGGCAATCGGCTGGGGATGCCCGGTTTTCCGTGCATCTTAAAGCTGGTCTTACCGTTTGGAGTGCGAGTTAAATGGCAAAGAAAGATACGGATAACTGGGAAACAGAAGAGCCGGGAAAACTTGTTGACGAATTCAAGCGCAGGCTTACCCGGGCTTTAGAAAAGGAAAGAGAGCGCCTGATCGGGGCGGCCAAGCAGCAGTCGGCGGAAATTATCCTCAACGCGCAGGAGGAAGCGGCCCAGCTTATTGAAAATGCCGTGCAGCAGGGAGAGAAGGAGGTGGAGGAGCACTCGGTCCGCATCATCACCGAAGCCGATGTCAAGGCAAAAGATATTAGGGAGGCCGCCCAAAAAGAAGCCCAGGAGGGAGCGGCCAACTACATGGTTGAGATGAGGCAGAAGGCCGACCTCATCGTGGCCGAGCTGAGAGAGAGCGCCAGAGAGGTGGTGGAGAAGCAGTCGGCGGCGGCTATCGCCAGGGCCAGGGAAGAAGCGGCGCGGATTATCAACGAGGCTGAAGATGAGGCCCGGAAACGGGCGCAGGAGGAGACCAAGCGGGAGGTAGAGTACATCACCGCTGCCGCCAGGGAGGAAGCGTCGGTAATTATTACCAGGGCGGAGCAGGAAGCGGCGGAAAAGGCAGCCGCGATGCTCGCCGAATGCGAAAAGCAGGCTCAGAAAGTCACCGCCGAGGCCATAGAAGGGGCTCAGGAGGCGGCCAAGCTGGAATTGACCAATATTCTTAGCCGGGGGCGGGAGGAGGCGGCCCAGATTATCGAGGAAGCCAGGGAGCAGGCCAGGAAGGAAGCGGAGGGGAAAGCGGGCAGGATAATCAATGAAGCCGAGCAGAAGGCGGAGCGGATTAACCAGGAGGCTACGGAGAGAGGACGGAAGCGGATAGATGTGGAGTCGGCCCGGGTCATTGACGAGGTAAAATCTAAGGCGGAATGGGAGGCGGCTCAGGTTATCGCCGAAGCCAAGCAGAGGGCGTCGCAGATTATGAGCGAAGCCAGCGACTGGCTGCATGCCGAGGTCGGTAATCAGGCCAAGAAGGAAGCCCGGGACAAAGCCAGGAAAGAAGCGGAAACTATTATCGCCGAAGCTAAAGAGAAAGCTGCCGGCGTTATCGCCAGGGCGCAGCGGGATGCCGAGAGCAAGGCGGACAAGATAATCGCCAGTGCCAGGAAAGAAGCGTCCAAGGAGTCGGAGCAGCTTACCAGGCAGACCAGGGAGCAGTCGGATAAGGAAGCCGAAGCAAGGGCGGAAATGATAGTCGCCCAGGCCAGGCAGAAGGCAGAGCAGATTACCCAGGAGGCTACGGACAGAGGCCGGAGGCGGATAGAGGCGGAGTCTATACGGATTACCGCTGAGGCTAGGTCGAGGGCGGAGTGGGAAGCGGCGCGCATTATCGCCGAGGCCAAGCAGAGGGCGGTGCGGATTGTTACCGAAGCCAGCGATTGGTTAGAGGCGGAGGTCAAGACGCCGGCCAGCACTTTATCTGAACCCAGGACGGTCTACAAGAAAGCCGAACCCCAGGCTGAGAGCGCCGGTTCCGAAGGCGAAATAGGTGACGGGCTGTACCAGGGGATGATGGAGCTGGAGATACTATCCGCAGACCCCAAGCAGGTACCGGACTTCGTTTCACACTTACAGCAGGTCCCCGACCTGCAGGTGGTATCATTCAGGGGCTCGTCCAGCGGCGAAAGCATGGTGGTAGTGGTCATTAACCGCCCCCTCCCCCTGCCGGCCATTCTCAGGGAGATACCCTCGGTAGAGGAGGCAATTGGCAACGGGGGCAAGATTCAGGTAACGCTCAGGTAATTTCAAATGGGGTATTTCCCCCCTCTTCCAGCACAACTTTTTATTCCCAACCCGCCCTATAAGGGTTCCTCCATTTCTTATCCTTTTTCCTCCCCTCTTTTTAAGTTTTGTATTTCTTCCCATACCCACCCGCCCAAAAAGGTTTCACCTCTTTTCATCTCTTTAACCCCACCCCTTTTTAACCCGCCTCTTATTTTTGTTTTTCTCCGCCCCCCTTTATATTTCTGATTAAGGAAACCCCACCCCCCATTTTTAACAGCTCCCTTTTTCCCCTCGTAGGCTCCACCCTTCTTACCTTTTCCCCCCAAAATTAGTACTAAAATACCACCATTACTAGCCAGATTGGGTGATTGTATCTTGAGGAGAATGGGGGCATACTCAGAAAAACGGGTAGATAATCAAGTTAGTTAGGGAGCATTAATGGCTACTATTAGCAACGAAAAAGACACCAGACGCAAAGGAAATAACAACGGTGACAGACTACCCGCCAGGCTGCTGGCCGTAGGCGAGGTGGCCCATTTCCTGGGTGTTCACACCAGCACGGTCAGGCGGTGGGAGAAGAAAGGCCTGCTAAAGTCCTATGCTATCGGGCTTCGGCGCAGCCTCAGGTTCAAACAGGAAGACGTTCTCAGTTTTCTCAATAAGTCCCGAAAAAACACTATCGGTGCTACTTAGAGGGAATTGAATCACGAGGGGGAAGATCTAGATGAAAAATCAAAACAATGGCAAACAGGAACTAGAAGAGCTAGGCGAGGTCTTTGACCAGTTCCGGCGCAAGCTCCCCGAGCTTATCAAGCAGGAACAAACAAGGTTGACCGAGGGAGCCAGGCAGGAATCGGCCGGCATCATTAACCGGGCCAGGGAAGAGGCGGCCGGGGTTGTTGGAACGGCCCTGGCGCAGGCCAAGAAGGAAACAGAAGCGGAATCAGCCCGCATTATCGCCGAAGCCGAAGCCAAGGCAAAGGAAGCAGAAGCGGAATCAGCCCGCGCTATCGCCGAAGCCGAAGCCAAGGCAAAAGAGATTAATGAAACCGCCAAAGCGGAAGCCAAGGAGGAAGCCGCCGGCTATCTGGACGGAGTAAGGCAGAAAGCCGAGCTGATAGTCGAGGAGCTAAAGAACAACGCCAGGAGGGCGGCGGTGACAGAGACGGCGGCGGTGGTTACCCGGGCCAGGGAAGAGGCGGAGCAGATTATCAACCAGGCCGAGGATAGGGTTAAGAAGGAAGCTCGGGAAAAGATAAGACCGGAGATGGAACGCATTATTTCCGAAGCCAGGGAGGAGGCGGCGCTAATCGTGAACAAGGCGGAGAAGGATGCGCAAAACAAGGCCGATAAAGCAATCGCTAAATCTCGGAAAGAGAGCGATAAGATAACTCGCGATGCGGTGGAGAAGGCGCGGAAGGAAGCCGAGGAGATAAGCCGCTCGGCCGCCGAGATGCAAAAGCAGGCGGAGCGGGAGCTTAAGGAAGCTACAGACAAGGCCGGGAAGGAAGCGGAGGCAATTCTCAAAGAAGCCAAAGAGAAGGGCAAGAAAGAGGCGGAGGAAAAGCTGGCCGAGATAGCCGCTCAGGCCAAAGAAAAGCAAGAGCAGATTAGCCGCCAGGCCGAGCAGAAGGCAATGAAGAAGGTAGAGTCGGAGTCGGCCAAAGCCATGGCCGAAGCCAGGGCGAAGGCGGAATGGGAGGCGGCTCAGATTATAGCCGAAGCCAGAAAAAAGGCGGAGGAGATTATTTCAGAAGCCGTAAAGCGGCTGGAGAAGGAGCCCGCCCCACCGGTTATGGCCGGGGCACGTCCGGAACCCGTGGAATTTGCGCCGGCGGTAGCCAGGGCAATGCCGGAGGAAGAGTCGCTGGATAAGTTAGTCAGGGAAAGGCTGGAATTCCGGGCGCAGTTAAGGCCGGAAACCGGCGAGCCCGCCCCGCAGGCGGTGGCGACGGTGCCGGAGGTACAGCCGGCGGCTGAGGAAGCTGAGGAGAAGCCCGAACCTCAGGCCGAAGAAAAAACGGAAGCGGCTTCCAGCAACGGAGATGGCGATGGGCTTTACCGGGGGATGCTGGAGCTGGATGTAACCTCAGAGGATGCCAAGCAGATACCCGTTTTCCTGTCGCAGCTACAGCAGCTTCCCAACCTGCAGGTGGTGTCATTCAAGGGTTTACCCGGTGGCAACAGCCTGATTGTTCTGGCCATTAGCCATCCCCTGCCCCTGCCGGACATTATCAAAAGGATGCCGCCGGTAGAGTCGGCGGTGGCTAAAGACAACGGGGTTAACGTGGTATTAAAGGCGCTTGCCTTTTGATGCCCACCCCCTTAAGCCAGTTCAGGGCTGGACTCGGTTAGAGTCCGGCCCTTATTTTATGGCTTTAGTGGGCGCCGAAGATTAACCCCTTATACAGCGGGACCTTCAGCCCGATAGCAAAAACGGCGTAGCTAAAAACAAGCAGGCCAACGGCAAAAATTACGGCAACAAGCCAGCCTCTTCGCCGCCACTTCAGGTAAGCAAAGGCAAAAGTCGGGATGGCGATATAAAAACCAAACAGGTAGATAGCCAGGCAGAAGCCGGCCGCCCAGCCGAATATCAAACCCAGCCTTCGGGTCTCGGCTTTAGCCCCGCTATCTTCAGCCGTCGCTTTGGCGGCAGCCGCCTCCCCCCGCCGCCGCAGCTCTCTAACCACCTGCACCGCCGCCAGGATAAAGATGATAATGCTTATCCCCAGGGGCAGCACCATAGATTCCCAGTAGCGGAAGGTCAGGGACTGGATAATGCCAAACAGCCCCAGCGCCAGGAAAAACAAGGCCACCCAAAAACTGCCCTTAAGCTTCACGGCTGGCTAAACCTCCTCCGCAGGTTGTTTATGCCCCGCTTCAGGTGGGGATAGCTCAGCAGCAGAGCCATAATAACCAGCAGGGTCAGGGGTATAGGCCGGGCAAAGAATAACGGCCCGTAAATCTTAATGGAAAGAAGTGAATAATTCTCAAAAAGGCCGCCCAGAACAAAGCCCAGCAGCAGCGCCGGGCGGGAGTAGCCATATAGCTTCATTAGCAAGCCGAGTATCCCAAAAATTAAAACGGTGATGAAATTCATTGGGGACAGGGTAGCTACATAAACCCCGACCAAGGCTATGCTTAGAATACCCGGGAACAGAAAGTCCAGGTTGACCGAAGCCACTCTAACCAGATGAGGGGCAGCGAAGAGACAGATAATACCGCCGACGATATTGGCCAGGGCTATGCCCAGGAGCAGGGTCAAAGCCAGGGGCAGGTGTTCCACCATCATTCTCGGACCGGGGGTAACCCCCACCATCAGAAAAGCGGCCAGGAAGAGGGCCATGATGGCGCTCCCCGGGATGCCCAGGGCCATGGTGGTCAGCAGTGAGCCAGCCTCCTTGGCGTTATTAGCCGCCTCCGGGGCAATTACCCCCTCCACCATGCCGGTGCCGAACTTCTCCGGGTGTTTCGAGGTCTGCTTGGCCTGCCCGTAGCACACCCAGGTGGCCACCTCGGCGCCAACGCCCGGAATTATGCCGATGATATAACCAATAACGGTACTGCGGAACCACAGCCAGCGGTGCCGCCATACATCCTTTACCCCCACCAGTATATCGGATAACCGAGTGGTGCCTGCTTTGGGGGCGATAGCCGTGCGCCCTCTCATAACCAGATGAAACAACTCGGATAAGCCAAACAGACCCAGAGCGATGGGGATAAGCTCAATACCGTCGTAGAGGAAGGTGGCGTTGAAGTCGAAACGGTGGACCCCGGTTATTGAGTGGTAGCCGATGAAAGAGATTAGCAGCCCCAGCATGCCGGCGATAATACCCTTGATGGCCGAGCCGCCGGTCAGCGCCGCCAGGAACGATATCCCCAGCAGTATCAGGATAGCCATCTCCGGCTGCCCAAAGACCATTATTATGGGCATTACCAAGGGCACCATGGCCAGGGCCAGGAACGCGGGCAATACCCCTCCCGCCATAGAGCTGGTAACGGCGGCACCGATAGCCCTTCCCCCCTCACCCCCTCTGGGTCATGGGAAAGCCGTCGAGCATGGTGGCTGCGTTAGGCCCCGTCCCCGGTATATTCAGCAATATGGAGGATATACTGCCGCCGGTAAAGACCACGGCGTGAAAGGCAATTAATAAAATAAGGGCGACCTCGGTGGGCATGTGGAAAATGAAGGGCAGAAGCAGGGGCAGCATAACCAGTCCGCTGATTCCGGGGATAACGCCTATGATTAGGCCGACGAAAACAGCAACAAACAGTATCAGCAGGTTTATCGGCTGAAACAGTGTGGCTAGAGCTGCTCCGTATGCCTCAAACACTGCTCACGCTCTGTACTTCTCAATCAACTCAAGAAATATGGCTCGAAACTCATCGAAGGCAGCAGCCAGGTCCAGCATCACCTTGGTTACCTCTTCTCCAGCTATGTATTCCTGGTCCTGGAGCTCGTAACCAGAGACAGCGTTTATCCCCTCGCGGAATCCCTCGTCCTGAACCCACTGGTTAGCCAGGTCACGGAGGTATCTCAGCCTATCCTCAGCTATCCCCGGCGGGGCGACAAGTAGAGTGGAATTGAAGAATGTCGTCTCCCATAACTTGACCAGCGCCAGGTCCTCACCGCCCATATTGACCACTTCGGTGATGGCGGGCACATCAGGCGTGAGTGGGTCCCTTTCCGTGGCGAGCACAAACAGGGGTTTTACCATACCAGCCTCTAAACTCGCCTTAGCACTAGGTATGTTTGAACAGTATCCGATTATCTCGCCCCGTTTTGCCGCCAGAGCTCGATTTGAATCCCCGGAAAGGCCGGTGATAACCTTGGCATCAAGACCCAGGAGCTTAATAACAGTCAAACCACTCAAGCAAATAGAGCCTGAGGGGCTACTGCCACCAATTTTGAGGTCCGTGGCAGCCTGCAGGTCGGCAACGGATTGGCAGGGTCCATCTGGCGCGACGAGAAAGTAATATTGCACACGACCTATGCTTATAATGTAAGAGAAGTTCTCAATCTCATATATTGCCGCCGGCTCGTTGAAAACCTTGTTTGGTACAAATTTTGCCGTGGGCGCTGTCCCCAAGGTAAGCCCGTCTGGCTTGCTTTTATACACATAGTTCATAGCATCAAGGCCGCCGGCGCCAACCCTATTGGTAACGACAACACTAGCCCCGGTATCCCCGCCGAGATATGGGGCTATTATGCGAGTGATGAGGTCCTCGTCAGTCCCTGGCGCAGCACTGATGATTAAATCTATGGTCTTGCCTTTATAAAAATCGGCTGGCGTTGCCGGTTCAGCCTGTGGGGGACAGCCGGTTGCGGCCACAACCGCCACTAAAAGCAACACCCCGGTTATAACGGCAAATTTCTTTATCATGGTAACCTCCTAATTATTCCGTCTTCATCAGGTGCAGGGTCATGACCTTCCCCATGTTGGATATTGGCTGCATCCGCTTTACCCTGAGCAATTTTGCCTGAGCCCAGACCCCGGCGGTCAGTTTCCCTGGGTGGGGAACCCGGCGTAGCTCAGCCAGCAGAGTAGCGATAACCTCGTCCTCATCCACTGTCCCGACGGTGGGGCTGATAATAAGGCTGAGGTGAGTCTGCCCCTGGCTATCCTCTTCCTCGAGTAGCTGGTAATCTGTTGCCGCACCGCCGTACTTAGCCGGCAGTACCTCCTCCAGGATGCGGACGAGGTCGGTACCAACTATGGTCATGCCGCTACCGGTCAACTTGGCGAAGCTCCTTATATCATGTATGTGGGTATTAAATCCGAGCTGCCCAAGCGAGCAATCGCAGCTCCTAGTTTCCACAACTCCATAGTCATCGCTTTCCATATTGAGCAGTATCTTGGGCGATGACGGCAAAAGCGGGGTGAAAAGAAAGGTGTCCACGTAGGTATCGGCGTGTTCCACCTTCCTCCGGTGCTGAATTAGAGCCACAGAGTCATGGAGCAAATGGACATCATCAATGGCGCCGCCATTAGGACAACCGTAACCTATTCGGCCAATTTCACTTATGGCATATCTGGGGATAACCGAAGCCCCGGCAGCCTCTATCTGCTGGCGCTTAGCTGGAGTCAGTGGTTCCCCACCAGAAAAAAAGCGTGTGCCCTCAATATCAAGCCCATTTTCTATAGCCGCCTGGCATACCTTGACCGCCAGGCTGACATAGCAGCTAAAAGAGCACCCCCCGAACTGCTGCTTGGTATCGGCCACCCACTGCGCTACCTTCACCGCCTCTTCTATACCCACATACTCCGGCCTGGCCAGTTTGGCTCCCCACAGCCAGCTGCCGTAGATGATATATCTCATCGCCAGCCTGTGTTGTAGTGACGACTGCACCTGCCTTTCATCCACCGGTGAAAACCACCTGGCTACAGGCTTACCTGCCTTCCAGTAGCGCAATATATTCCCGGTACCAGCTGCTGCAGGTAGTACTGGAAACCAAAGACCCATAGGTACATCAAGGGCATTATTGTCGGTAAGCACTGGTAGTTCATAGTAGCTTCTTTCTAGTTGATGTCTTAGGTCAAACGTTGTCCTCGTCCCGGCGCTTCTGGAGCCGCTGCTCTGCACCCGGTAGTAAACGTCAAGGAAGGGGTTATCAAAGTCCCTTTGCTTGAACTGGAAATGTTCCCCCCCCCTCACCACCTCTTTCCTCCCCTTGAACTCCTCCCAGCTGATATAGACCCCATCCGCCAGCAGTTTCTGTAAGGTGGCTTCAATCCCTTCTTTATTTACCCCGGCCTCGATGTCGCCGAATTCACAGCCGGCTACCCCGAGCAGCTTGAGAAAGGGGCTTTTTGGATTTTGATATATGCCTTTCTGCACCAGGCTCAGGAAGTTCTTTTCCCGGTCACGCAGCCGCTCGGCGAGAACCCGCTTGCTTTCCTCCAGGGTTACGGTGCCGTGGAGAAAGCCCCGCAGACCGAAGGCAAGCCGTGAGTATTTTATCAGGTCAGCAATAATTGACATCTTCTAAGACCACGCAAATTTAGCCCCTATTATAGCATATACTGGCGCGCGGGATACACGAGCAAGGCTGCTCGAAGGGCGACGGTTAAGACGAAGCCTCGATGATGATAGAAAACCTCTCTTTAAACCGCCGCAGTATGGCGATGGTCTTAGCCCCCAGCACCCCCAGGAAGACGGCGTTGCCGGCGGCGTGCAGGGTGTCGAACCAGACGGTGTTGAGCTCGGTCACCAGGAAGGTCTTGAGGGTGAGGGGATAGATAAAGGCGGTCCAGTACCAGAGGTTGGTGATCAGGCCGTAGAGGTAGCCCCAGACCACCCCGATGACGATTAAGACGGCGGTGTTCAGCTTTAATTTTCTCAAATAGCCGGCGGAAAGCCCGGCCAGACCCCAGGCAATCATCTGGTACAGCGTCCAGGGCCCGTGCCCCAGAAAGAAATTGGATACCAGCGCCGTCATGGCGCCGACGGCAAAGCCGGCGATAGGCCCGAACACATAGCCCGAGCAGATAATTATATAGGTGCAGGGCTGCACATTAGGGATAGCGGCGAAGGGCACTCTGAGCACCGCCGAGATGGTGCTGAGCATGGCCACCAGGGCAATCTCTTTGGAGCTGGTGACGGCAGTCTCGAACTCAAAGAATAGCGCCAGGCATACCAGGGCGGCCAGGACGGCGGTCAGTACCCCCCAGTTCAAGAGGTCGGCGTCTGGCCGGAGGGCGGAGACAATAAAAGCCCCGGCGGCCACGGCCACGATGGCGATTAAAACGATATGAGATTTTTTCACCCTATCTGCTCTATCATCTCGTCAACGGTGAGGGTGGTATCGGCCACCCCGTAGACGCTCAGGGCTTGAGCTAAGCGGTTAATCTGCGGCGAAAAGAGCAGGGCTTTGGACAGTACCTCCCGCTTGCTCCCCTCGACCACCACCCGCCCCTCGCTGAGCAGCACCACCCTCTCGGCGCACTCGGCGATGGTCTCGACATCGTGGCTGACCATGATGACGGTGTTGCCCCTGCGGCGGTAGTCATCGAGATAATCGACCAGCTTTTTCTTGAGCGTATAGTCCATGCCCCGCGTCGGCTCGTCGAGGACGATTACTCCGGGCTCGCCCGCCAGCACCGAGGCCAGGGCTACTCTCTGTTTCTCCCCGCCGCTCAGGTTCCGGGGGTAGCTTTTCCGGTAGCGGCTTAATTCGAACTCGTTCAGCATCCCCTCCACCGCTTTGGCGATTTGGGCTTCATCCGCCCCCCGGTTTCTCAAACTGAAGGCGATTTCGTCTTCCACGGTATCGGCAAAGAGGTGGTCGTTGGGGTTCTGGAAGACGTAGCCCACCCGCCGGCTCAACTCGGCGACGGTACTTTTTCTGGTGTCGACCCCGTCCAGCCTGACTCTGCCCTTGCTCGGCTTAAGCAGCCCGTTGAGCTGCTTGACCAGCGTCGTCTTTCCCGAAGCGTTGCGCCCCATGACGGCGATAAAGCCCCCCCGCTCTATATCCAGGTTTATATTTCTCAAGACGGCTCTCTCCCCGTAAGAGAACCAGACCTTGTCCATATTCATTATCGGCTTTAGCCCTGCCTCCCCCTCGGTGAAGTCGGCCGTCTTCACTCCCTGCAAGACCTTCTGCAGTCTCAGCCGGGCGTCCTTGACGGTCAGGGGCAGCCCGTTCAGGGCGGCGTTATGGCTCTTCAGCTCGCGCATCAGCCGGATTACCGGCGGCAGGCCGATTCCCAGCCCGTCGGTATCGCCGCCCATCACCTCCCCCGGAGTCCCGTCGGCGGTTATTTCTCCCCCACCCATCACCAGCATCCGGTCGACCAGGTGGACGACCCGGTCCAGTCTCTGCTCGATGAGTATTACGGTTAAGCCCAGCTCGTCGTTGAGCCTTTCCAAAAGCCTTAATACTTCCTCGGCGCTCTGGGGGTCAAGCTCCGAGGTCGGCTCATCCAGAACAAGCACTTCGGGATGAAGCGCCAGCACCGAGGCGATGGCCACCTTCTGCTGCTCGCCGCCGGACAGCTCGTTGTTGCGGGCAAAGCGCAGCCGGGCGATGCCCACCGTGTCCAGCGCCTCCTCGATGCGCCGGGCAATCAGATTTTTGGGGTAGCCCAGGTTCTCCAGCCCGAAGGCAATCTCGCGCTCGACATCAGTCGTCACCAGCTGGTTTTCCGGGTCCTGGAAGACCATGCCCACTTTAGTCGCCAGCTCCCTGGGCGGGTGCTCCAGTATATCCATCCCCTGCACCTCGGCCTTACCGCTGATTTTGCCCCCGTAGAAGTGGGGCACCAGCCCGTTAAAGCAGCGGCACAGGGTTGACTTGCCCCCGCCCGAAGCCCCGGTGATAAGGACGAACTGGCCGTCCTCGATGGTCAAATTTATATTTTGCAGGGCTGGTTTATCCGCCCCGTTATAGGTAAACTTTAATTCCCGGATTCTAATCAAACTCAACTCTCCTCTTGATAAAGGCCAGCGGCACTATGGCCGCCAGCAGCAGGAGCATCCCCGCCGGCATTAGCCACTCCCAGCCCCCGAATCCGATTGACATAAGGTTGGGGTAGTACTGGTAGTCGCCGTAGCCGTAGACCCGCAACATAATTCCGGCGGCCAGGGGCAGTACCCCCACCCCCAGCGTCACCGCGTCCATCTTTGAAATATTTATATCTTTATAAAATACTCTCTTTTTGCCGGTGCCGAAGGCACGCGCCTCCATGGCCTCGGCGACCTGTACCGCCCGGTCCAGCGAGTTGGACAGCAGTGCGATAGTGATTTTACCCCGGTTCTTTAGCTTCTTAATCCAGCTTCCCGCGTCTAATTGCACCCCCCGGGTGCGGTAGCCGTCGCTGATGCGCCCCATGTCCTCGACCAGGCAGGGGACGAAGCGCGTTGACAGCGAGGTCACCAGCACCGACTTATAGGGCAGCCTCATCTTGAGCAGGACGGCCATGATGTCGTCGGGGTGGACGGTGAGGTTGATGAGGGTAAATACCGATATTATCACCGCCAGCTTTAGGGCCATCACCGCGCCGAAGGCGATAGCCTCCAGGGTTATCACCGGCTGGCCCGCCACCGGCAGCCGGAAGGGGGCGGTCAGCAGCACGTGGTCGCCGTGGTAGCTGAAGAGGGCGTTGATAACGATGATGCTCAAGCCCAGCCAGAGAGTAAATTTAAGCGTTGAGGCCCACTCCCGCCCCACCCCGGCCAGCTTCACCATGGGAATTATGGATAGAAACAGAATCAGGATATATACGGGGTGGTTGAAGATTAAGTTTAATACCAGCAGCCCCCCGCCCCAGGCCAGCTTGGCCAGGGGACTTAAGGCGTGGATGACGGTGTCCTTATCCCGGTAGCTCAGTGCCCGCATCACGGTATCTTTATTATCTCGTTATTATTGACCAGGACGGCGTAGGCATTACGCAGCCCGTCACTATTATTGATAAGCGTATCAACGGCGCTTCTTATTCCGTTCTCGTCAGTTCCAGTCACCATAAAGACGATGCTCTCCCCGGAGCCGACTCCCCCCGGGCTCCAGGGGTTCTGGGTGGCCTGGATTAGGCCCCACCCCGCCCCGTACTCCCCGGCCGGATTGCCTTTCTCGTCCAGCACCATTATTTTACCTCCCTCGCAATAAGCGAAGAACCCCAGCTTTTTGTGCAATTCGTTCAGCTCTAAAATAAGCCCGCTATCCGCCCCACCCACTATAATGAGGTGGCTCTGCTCTTTAACCCCGTCAGATAGCGTCTCAGCGCCGTTCAGGGTCACTTCAGTCACTCCCCACTCCTCTAATTTGGCCGCCAGCGCTCCGGCTTCTCCGGCGAAAGGCTCATCATAGACCACCGCCGTCGGCTTCACCTCGCCCCGCACTCTATTTAAAAAAGGCTGGGGGAAAGCCCCGACGATTGCCGGCACGAATGACCGGTAGCTCCAGTCCCTCAGGTCCCATTGCTCCACGTCGCCGTCCCGGAGGGCGTAATCTTTAGCCCCCAGGCTCAGGGAGATTCCGTTGATATAGTAAAACCAGTCCAGCTGGTTGGCCTCCTGCGAGCTTAAGCCGTTAATGGCTTTGACGAAGCCGCCGCCGTACTTGGTCTCCACCCCGGCGACTGCCTGCAATGCTTCCATGGCGTTGGTGCCGGCCTCAATCTCCAGTGTCTCGGCCAGGATTAGCTCCCTGCCGAAGTCCCGTGTCACCACCACCATCACACTGGCCTGCCCGTCTTTATCTACGTCCGCAGATTGAACGGGACAGCCGGCGCATATTGCCGTCAGCAGCAGTAAAACTAATATTAAGGGCAGCCCCCGCCTAACCATAGCGTGCCCTGGCTATCAGCCTCACTATTATCACTATAATCAACACCAGCAGCGCGGCGGCGCTGGCAATCCACCACTGCAGGGCCATGATGGGGAACTCGGTCACCTGCACGTGGGCGGGCACTTTCACGCCGGCGCCGATGCGCAGCTCGGCCTCCGGGGGCAGGCAGAGGATGCACATGTCGAAGTCGTGGTCACCGGCAGCGGTGAACAGCGATGGGGCCACGGCAATCTCTACCCCCCGCACCTCCCCGGCGTTCAGGGTGAACTCGGCCGGGGTGATTTCAAACCAGCCCTCGTTGCCGCCCTCTACGTAGACCTGAAACTGGGAGGCCTGGTCGGACTGGTTGATAATATTCAGGGTCTGCACCTCGGTGCCGCCGGGTCGGACCTCGAAGTCCATCCTGCCCGGGGCCACGCCCACGCTCAGCGCCAGCGCCGACGCCGCCGCCAGCACCAGGCCGATAATCGGCAGCAGGACTACGGATGCTTTTGCCAGTTTACCCGTCATAGCTCACTTCTAGTAGGGAGACTCCGACGCCCAGAAGATGATGGTGCCGTTCTGGTTGCCGGTAAGGGTATAGGTTTCGGGAACGGTAAGGGTGACTACGTATTCCTCCGAGTCGTCCCTGGAGACGGTGCCGTCGAACTCGTTCCATTTCAGGCTGTTTAGCTTGAGCCCGTCGACATAGAGGTTTTCGGCGTCATCGCTGACCATGGTGGTGACGGCCAGCCTCCAGGCGCCCAGGTTGGTCACGGTGATGGTCACCGGTGGGCTGACGTCCCTCGGCCCCAGCACGCCGAAGTTGATGTAGTCGGGGCTGACCGAAAAACTTATGGCGGGGATGATATCAACCGTCATGTTGACGTTCTGGCCTTCTGATTGCTGGGAGCTGCCCTCGCCGACGACCACGGTGACCGGGTTGCTGCGGATGTAGCCGTCCTTCTCGGCGTAGACCTCGATGGTAGCGTTGTTATAGATGGTAATGTCCACCTCGCCGTTCTCATCTGTGGTGTAACTGGTGTCGGCGTAGACGGTGGCGTTTTCAATTAAATACCACTCGGCGAAGGCATCGTCGTACTCGCTCACGGTGACGGTAAAGCTGTCACCGGCGCCCGGCGCGGCATTGTCCACCTCCACTTTGAGTGGTATATCGTCCCACTCGCCGTAGTAGAAGAGCACTTCCTGGTGCGGCGGGTCGGGTGGAGATGTCTCGTCGAGGATAAAGTCGGCGGCGCCGACCGAGGGGCTGATGTAATCGATGCGGTACAGCCAGCCGGCCATGCCCTCCCCCTCCTCGCCGTCTATCGAGGTAACGAAAAGGCCGCCCCACTCATCGGTGGTCTCGTAGGGGAATTCGCCCTCTTCGGCGGCTTCGTCCAGTGCCCCCAGGGCGGTGGGGTCTTCCAGGTGATACTCAATACTGCTGTTGTCGGCGGTAATCCAGGACTCGTCAACGGTGACGCTGTCGTCCCAGATGTTATCATTCTCCCCCTCGATGCGGATATCGACGGTGACCCCCTCCTCCGGCGGCTCCGGCTCCAGCACCGCTACCGGGAAGTAGTCGCCCAGCAGGGCGATGATAGCGGCGGCGGTGGTGCCGGCGGGGCTCATCCCCGGGGTTTCGTCCTGCCAGTAGAAGGCGCCGTAATCGTCGCCCGTCTGTTGGAAGGTGAGCAGGTCGTCAACCGGGTCATTGCCCGTTCCACTGTCCCAGTCGGTGGGGACTTCACCGGCGGCGGTTATACCGCAGATGCCCCAGGAATCGGTGTCGGCGTTGGTGTCCCCCCAGGACAGGAAACCGCCGTTGTCCTGCTGGGTGGTCTTCATATAGTCCAGCCCGTCGCTTATAGCCGCTGAGCCTGGGGACTGACCGGCGGCAATCAGGGCCATGATGGCGGCGGCGGTATTGTCAACATCGCTGTATCCCCCTCCCACTCCCCAGCCCCAGCCGTCGTCAACGGCGTCCTGGTTGGCTAAAATAAAAGCCACGCTGTCCTGGATAATGGTCGAGGTGGCCGGGTCTTTGCCGGCGGCCACCAGCGCCAGGACGCCCCAGAAGTCGTCGTTCAGAGTGGCGCCGTCGCCAATCTGGTTGCCGGTGTGGGTGGCTTCAAGCAGGGCCACGAAGTCCCGGCCCCCGAAGTCGGTCGGGTCTTCACCGGCGGCAACGGCAGCCAGTATCATCTTTGAGTAGGCGTTGGCCGCCGTGGCGGTGGCGGCGTTAGCCGCCAGGTAGTCGACTATGGATGGGTTGGACGGGTCGTCCTTCCACTCGCCGGGGTCTTCACCGGCGGCGGCGATGGCCATCACCACCCAGGCCGAGGCGCTGAAGCTCTCGATTTTGCCGGTGTTGTCCTGCACTGAGCGCAGGTAGTTCAAGGCGTCGCTGACTACGGCATCGGTAGCGGAGTAGGGGTAATCCTCCTCCACCGCCATTACCGGAGTAATCAGCAGGCAGGGCAGGAGCAGGACGGATATCAGCAGCAGGGTGACTAAACGGGAACTAAAAATCTTGGCCATCGGACGCCTCCTCTAAGGTAATTAAAGCGGGCTTGATAATATACAAGTACAGTTGTTTGATTATAGAGGCAAAAGGGGCTCCTGTCAAGGGTTTTTTAGGGGATTTTGGGGGGATTTTATAAAAAAATTAAGAGCTTTCGGCGTCGAAAAGCTGGTAGGCTATTCGCTCTTTTTCCAGCCGGGCGATGAGGTCGGCAGCCTCGCTGTCGACGCAGACCACCAGGGGTGAGAGCCCGCTCTTGGCCGCCTCGATAGCCGCCGCCACCGCCCCGTAGTGCTGGAACTCGGCTCCTGTTTTGCGCAGGGCGGCCATCGATTCCAGCCCCAGCGAGGTGACTAAGTCACTCTTAGCCAGACGCTGTTTCAGTATGTCGTAGTTAACTTTACTGGAGCCACCCCGCTGAATACCGGGCACCCTCAGAATCGTTACCCGCCCCACCTCCAGGGGCACTATCCCCTCGATGCCGGTAATACCAACGTCCTCGCCGGCCCTGGCGCTGGAGATGGCGGTGCCGCTGGCTTCATACTTTTGGCTGGCGGAGGCGAAAAGCAGCCCGTCTTTCATCTTCAGCCCGACTTTCTGGCCTTTTTTAAGGTCGTCGGCGGCAATAGCGGCGCAGATGGATAGATTGGTGATGGCCCTCTGGATGAAAGTGTTATAGTCGCCCAGCTCCCTCAAGGTCTTGATTATCCAGTTGACGCCCTGGTTGGTCACCCGGTAGCGGGCGCGCCCCTCGGCCACCAGCAGCCCATCTCCGCTGAGCTGGGCGATGTAGTCCGATACCGCTTGGGGGGTGATATTTAAATTTTTAGCAATCTCCCGCTGCTGGACGGTAGGGCCGGCGTTGGCTATCTCCACCAGTATCTGGAAGCGGGTGGTCAGGTTTTTATTTCTGAGAACTTCAATCATAGTTTACTCCGATTGAGGCACAGTTCACCCCGATTGAGGCACAATTCACTCCGATTGATGTTTAGTCAACTACACTTGAATTATAGCACTTATTTGGGGGAAAGCAAGGGGGGAATTGACTACTTTTTCTCCGGCTCCGAATCAGTAGGCTCGGGCGGTTTGGCCGGCTTCGGCTGGCGTGAGATACCGACGGAAAAAAGATAGCCAAGGCCGTCGGACAGCCTGGTCTTGTCGTTGAGCAGGACCAGCAGCGAGGTCAGCACCACGCTTAAGACGACGACGCCGTAGGTCAGGTTCTTGATAAGCTCGCCGCCGATGACTCCCTGCTGCAAAACGATGGCCGCCAGCACGATGGCGGTCAGCCCCCGCGGCGCCATGACGGCGATGAAAGAAGCGTCTTTAGCCCGTTCCGTTCTGCCCACGGTCAGCCTTACGGACAGTATCCTCAGCAGGAAAATGACGCCGGTGAAGACCGCTGCCAGTATCATCAGCTCGGTGCTTATCATCTCCAGCGATATCCCCAGGTAGATAAAGAAGAAGGTCTTGAGCAGGAAGGCAATCTCGCCGAAGAAGGCCTTCTCTACGTCGGTCAGCCCCCCCGATTCCAGCCGCAGCCCCTTCTTAAAGAAGGGGAAGGGCATCGGCTTCAGGTTGCCCAGGGTAATGCCGAAAGCCAGGGCGGCGATGGGCCCGTTAAAGCCCAGCAGCTCCACCAGCCCGAAGACGACGAAGACGCAGGCGGCGGTGAGGCGATAGAGCTGGCCCGGAAACACCGTCCTGACCTGATAACCCTGGACGTGCTGATGGGCGGAATGAGCGGCTTCGATGTCACCGCCGTGCTCAAGAATGACCCCAATACCAAAAATATACCAATACTGATTGTCTCGGTGGTGGAAGACAGAGAGCGGGTCTACAAGCTGGGCATAAATGACTATCTGACCAAGCCCTTCAGGATAGAGGCGCTGATGGAAAAGGTGAACCGCTTACTGCGGGATGCCCAGAAGAAGATACTGGTGGTAGATGACGATAAAAACCTGGCCAAGTCGCTTAAATATCAGCTGGGCAAACGGGGTTACTCCACCAGTATCGCTCACAGCGGCAAAATGGCCCTGGAAAAGGTGGGCAGCCAGCCTCCGGACCTCATTCTGCTGGATATAATGATGCCGGAGATGGACGGCTATGAAGTGATGAAGGCATTGAAGCGCCAGCCGGAAGCGGCCCAGATACCCATTCTGGTGATGACCGGTGTAGACATTGACGGCAGCCGGGTCAAGGCGCTGTCGGTAGGGGCCACCGATTATTTCAGCAAATCCGGCGGCTTCGGCAAGATGTTCGAAACGATAGAAATTATTCTAGGCAGACCGGAAGCTTAATTTAAGTCTACCGCCGTCTTAGCTATAAACTGGAACCCTTGGCCGAAAGCCAGGCGGCCACTTTGTTTAACAGCACTTCCCGGTCCACCGGCTTGGTGATATACTCATCCGCGCCAACTTTGAGCCCGGTAGCTTTATCCGACTCCTGCCCCTTGGCCGAAAACATTAAAATAGGCAACTGAGCAGTCTGGGGCTCACCCCGCAGGTTGTGGCAGATTTCAAAGCCGTCTATACCCGGCAGCATAACATCCAGGATAAGCAGGTCGGGGCTACTCTCCCTGGCTTTTTTAAGCCCCTCCAGCCCGTTCTGGGCGCTTATTACCTCGTAGCCTTCTTTTTCCAGTATATAGCTGGTCGCCCTCAGTACGCTGGGATCATCCTCAACGATTAGTATTCTTTTAGAGATGAGAATCACCCCCTTCTGTTTCCAGGGACACTTTCCGTAATAGGAAATACCGGCTCATTAATATTATAGCATATTCATATAAAAAAGAAAGCCTTTTGGCTCTCTTATATGTCATTTGGCAACAAGACAGCCTTCTAGTGTTCCTCAGGAGCAAACAAAAAAAGCACCGCTCTTCGCGATGCCCTTAAAATTCAATTGGTAGCGGGGGCTGGATTCGAATTCTCTATTCATCCTCCGTTTATACTCTTTTAAATTATGTAGTTTTGTGTCTGAGTATTAGGGGAACTCCGATTCCTGCTCCTGAGGCTATTATACCGGTAACTCTAACTTAAAGAGTGGTATCCTTTATGGG
>JABMRW010000088.1 GCA_013202445.1 Deltaproteobacteria bacterium
AAGATTGTTCTCGCCTCTCCGTTTTGTTCTATCTTTAGCTTGACCATGGACGAGCCCAAGACGTGCCCGGCATCGTAGAAGGTAGCCTCAACACCATCGCCTATTTTGACGGCCTCACCGTATTTAACGGGGGAGAATAATGGAGACACAGCTTCGGCGTCGTCCTTGGTGTATAGCGGAATCTCGGGATAGGGGCCTTTTCGGCTTTCCCTTTTATGTCGGCCTCTCTTAAAATCGGCGTCTTCCTCTTGTATCTTCCCCGAATCAAGCAGCATTATCCGGGTGATTTCGGAGGTGGCGCCCGTACAGTAGATGGCCTGATTAAAGCCTTCCCGGACCAGCTTGGGCAACAGACCGCAGTGGTCGAGGTGAGCATGGGTCAGCAGTACTGCGTCTAGCCTCTCTGGAGGAAACAGAAAGGGCCCCCAGTTACGCCCGGTTAGTTCTCTCTCTTGATAGAGGCCGCAGTCGACCAGGAAACTGGTGTTATTGGATTGGACGAGGTACTGCGAGCCGGTGACATTCTGCGCCGCTCCCAGGAAAGATAACTTAATATTCATACTTCTTTAGACCGGGTTAATTCTACCACAGTGGGGGCACCTGACCGCTGGCTCTTTGAACCTGGGTGGTACTCTCAATTTGGTGCCGCAGTCGCAGGTTATAGTCTTATAGTTGCCGAGGCGCCACATCAGGTCTGAGGTCTCGCGCGCCTTTTCTATTTTGTTTGGTTCCTGTGGCGCCGCCTCGGCTTCAGCCGGCCGCAGGCTGGTGGGGTGGCTAAGAGCTAAGGCAGAAGCCGGAATAACCCCCCGCCCCACCCCGTGAACCTGCTGGTAAACCTGCTCATAGTCGGCAAATGAAGCTCCCGCCATGGAACGCAGGAAGCGGATTCTCTCCGAAATGGGCGGGTGGGTGCTGGTAAGATTGCTGGCTGGCCGTTTCTCCTTGCGGAAGGGGTTCATGACGTACATCGGCGCAGTGGCCTGATTGGCCGATTTCAGCTGGGTGGTTGAGGCCGCAATTTTCTCCAGTGCTGAAGCCAGCCCCTCGGGGTATCTGGTATAGAGGGCCGAGGAGGCATCAGCCATATATTCCCGCTTCCGGGAGATGGCAAAGTAGATGAGCTGGGCCAGAATCGGGGCCAGTATAATCAGGACGATGGCTACCACCAGGACTATTATCTGGCCGCCGCTGCCCCCCGATGAAGAGCTCCTCCGGCTCCGGCCCATGCCGCCGAAGAACATGAAGCGGGTGGCATACCAGGCCAAGATGACAATGGTGCCGAGCAGGACCCCGCTGATGGCCATCAGCAGCACGTCGCGGTTTTTGATATGGGCTATCTCGTGGCCGATAACGCCCTGAAGCTCATCACGATTTAATTTCTGCAGTAACCCGGAGGTGATGGCCACGGCGGCCTTGTCAGGTTTGCGGCCGACGGCGAAGGCGTTAGGCGCCGGGTCATCAATGATATAGATGTCCGGGACTTTTTCCAGCCCGGAGGCAATCTTCATCTCCTCAACGATGTTGTACAGGCGGGGGTGGTCATCATGGCTGATTTTTCTGGCCCCGGCCATCCCCAGCAGGATACTGTCCCCCTGGTAGAAGGCAATCAGACTCATTATCCCCCAGACGATAAAGGCGATAATGAGTCCACCGGCAGGGCTATCGAAAAAGATGATGCCCAGAAGGTAGCCGATGAGGAGGAGCATTACTCCCATTCCGGCGACGAGTACCACCGACCTTGTCTGGTTTGACCTGATCTGTTCCCACATGCTTTAAGTCCAGCCGGTGCTAGGTAAAGCTTACCTTCGGCGCTTCTCTCTCCTCTTCTGCGGTAACCTCGAAGAACTCACCGGCCTTAAAACCGGTCATACCGGCTACCATATTGGAGGGGAACATCTGAATCTGGTTATTGTATTTCAGGACGGAGTCGTTATAGTACTGGCGGGAAAAGCTTATCTTGTTCTCGGTTGAGGTGAGCTCTTCCTGGAGAGCCAGGAAGTTCTGGTTGGCTTTGAGGTCGGGGTATCTTTCGACTACCGCCAGCAGCCGGGCTAAAGCGGAACTCAGCTCGCCTTCCGCCTTGCCCCGTTCGGCGGCTCCGGCCGAGCCCATCTGCTGGGCCAGGTTGCGGGCCTTGGTTACCGCTTCCATTGTCTCCCGCTCGTGTTTCATGTAGCCCTTGACCGTTTCCATCAGGTTGGGGATGAGGTCATACCGCCTCTTTAGCTGGACATCAATCTGCGCCCAGGCGTTCTTTACCTCATTGCGCCAACCGACCAGCCTGTTGTAGATGGCAATAAATATGACGAGAAGAACAACGACGATACCTATAATGACCCATACGGCTGCCATGATAGTGTACCTCCTTTTTTATTCCGGAATAATCTATCCCTCGGTCTTAAATACCTCTTGCAGGAAGGCGAAAATCTCCTGCTGTGGGGTCGTCTTTTCGCCCGCTTCCCCGGCCATCTGTCCTACCAGCTGGGCCAACTCGCCGCCGTCAAACCAGAGCCCGTCTCCCTGCCGGCAGATATCCAGGATTATTGCGGGCTCCTGCCCGGCTACTATTTTCTTCATTTTCTTAAGGCATATCGGGCATTTTCGCTTCTTTTCCGCCGACCTGGCTTCGGTGGAGCCGGCCAGATTAGCCAGTAGCGGTTCCAGGCCCTCAAGCCCCGCCGACTCAAGCAAAAGCTCAAGCTCCCCGGAGTCGAACCAGACCCCGCGGCAGTTGGTACAGTAATCAAGCTCAATTTTATTGTGCTCAACCACTATCATGTCGCTTTTACAAGTCGGGCATATCATTTCCGACAGTCCTCGTAGCAAATTATTAAGATTTTAAATTCCTTGGGTAATTATATATCAAAGCGGCTTTATTTTATACAGGTTTTGGGACTTTTACAATCGGTACGCTGGGTGAGGATAAGTCCTTTAACGAGGGAACTAAGAGACACGCTGACAGGTGCTTGTGGCTTGATAGACACAAGCATTTTTCATTTTGCGGACCCGCCCTTTTCTACAATAATGTGGTCTATTTTGTATTCAACCACACCTTTTTTTCTCAACAACCAATAGGTCTGACACAGACCTTCTAGCTTCGTGGTGGGCGATACTGGGCTCGAACCAGTGACCTCTGCGATGTCAACGCAG